>JBGPNP010000196.1:0-5707 GCA_041487575.1 Gaiellaceae bacterium
CGCAAATACGGCCCCGCCTGTCCGGCTGCAAACCCGCGCATCCCCGCGTCCTCAGTCGGCCCCATACCAGCTTGGTATGCGGTCTCCCTGCGTCCTTGGGCTGTTTGGTTTTCGCGCGGCCAGACGAGACCGTACTTACGGTGGAGACCACTAAGCAGGGCTGTGAAGTTCCTCCTGGCAGCTCTCGCTGCCCTCGCCCTCGCGGGGGCGGCGCAGGCAGGCCCGCTCGACTCGGCCGTCCGATACCTCGAGGCGCGCCAGCAGGACGACGGGGGCTTCGCCGAGCGCGGTCACCCCTCCGACCCCGGCCTGACCGCGTGGGCAGTCCTCGGGCTCGCCGCGGCAGGGCGTCCGCCCGCCGGCGCCGCCGAGTACCTCACCGGCGAGTCCTATCCGGCGGCCACCGACCTCGAGCTTCGGATCCTCGCCCTCGTCGCGCTCGGACAGGACGTTGCTCCCCTCGCAGACCGACTCGAGGCGCTCCGCCGGCCCTCGGGCGCTCTAGGCCCGTCGCTCAACTCGACCGCTTGGGGGATGATCGCCCTAAGCGCCGCCGGACGGCCTGCCGGCGACGCGACGGTGGCCTTCCTCCTCGCAGGCCAGGCTCCGGGCGGCGGCTGGTCGTGGCAGGCCGGCGCAGGGCCGGACTCGAACGACACCGCCGCCGCCGTGGAGGCCCTCCGGACGGCCGGCGTTCCCGTGCGGGCGAGGCCGATCCGGCGGGCGCTCGCCTTCCTCCGGTCCCTCCAGAACCCCGACGGCGGCTTCGAGCTCGAGCCCGGCCGCGGCTCGGACGTCCAGTCGACGGCCTGGGCGATCCAGGCCTTCCTCGCCGCGGGACAGGACGCCGGCGCGCCCGCCTACGCCTACCTGCGCCGGATGCAACGGGCGGACGGAAGCTTCCGCTACAACGCCCGCTACGCCGTCACGCCGGCGTGGGTGACCGCTCAGGCGCTCGCCGCGCTCGCCCGGCGCGCGTTCCCGCTCGCCTGAGCGGTGGTCCGACGCGGCCGTGGAGGCCCGCTCGGTGAAGGCGGAAGGCGGAAGGCCCCTGCATATACTCGACGCGTGGAGGAGAGCCGGACGGCCGTCATCCTCACGATCGGCAACGAGATCGTCTCCGGCGACGTCGAGAATACGAACGCGTCGTGGCTCTCACGGCGCCTCGCGACGCTGGGCGTCGAGGTGCGGCTGCTCGCCGCCGTTCGCGACCATATCGAGGAGATCGCGGCCTTTCTCCGCGCGGAAGCGCCGCATGTCGCTCACGTCTTCGCCACGGGTGGGCTCGGAGGGACGCCGGATGACATCACTCGCGAGGCGGTCGCGGAGGCCTTCGGCGTCTCCTGCGACGAGATCCCCGAGCTCGCTGCGCGCCTGCGCGCGCGGTTCGGGCCCAAGGGGCTCGCCGACTATGCCGCCCGCTGGGCGGTGCTCCCGCATGGAGCGGAGCCGCTCGAGAATCCGCTCGGCGGCGCGCCCGGCTTCGTCATCGCCAACGTTCACGTCTTGCCCGGTCTCCCGAGCGAGATGGAGGCCATGTTCGACTCGATCGCGCACCGCTTCCGCGGCGAGCCGATCGGCGCCTGGCGACGCTGCTACCGGACCGGGGAGGGCCAGATCGTCCGCGTGCTCGAAGAGGCGACCCGCCGCCACCCGGCCGTGACCGTCGGAAGCTACCCGCGCTTCCTCGAGGAGGGGCCCGAGGTCGAGGTCGTCCTCAAGTCGGCCGACGCTGCCGCCCTCGGAGATGCTCAGCTGTGGGTCGAGTCGGCGCTCGAGCTGGCCGTCAACCGCACTCCAGCACCTCCACGAACCTGACGGTCGGCTCGGCGCCGACCCTGCGCATGAGCTCGGTGCCGCGCGGGACTGGTGTGGTCGAGAGGTAGCGGTCGAGCGTGTCGCGGTCCTTCCAGACGGCGACGAGCCGCGTGAGCTCGCCTTCGACGAGGAGGATCGCGGTCAGAACGCCCTGCGGCCGGGTCGCCCGGCCTTCTTTCATCAGCTCCGCGAGCCGGTCGGCCTGCTCGGCCGAGAGTCTCGCTTCGAAGATCGCCGCGACCATCAGAATGCCTGTGTGACGATCACGCCCGAGACGACGAGGGCGATGCCGAGCGCATCGTTCCAGTGGAGGGCCTCTCCGAGCATCGGGCCCGAGAGTACCGCGGCGACGGCAGGGTACGCGGCGGCGATCGCGATCACCGCCGGGGTCGAGATCGAGCCCTCGCCGGCGTGCTTCACGGCGACGATGAACGCAACGTAGGCGGTGAGCTGGAGGAGGAGGATGGCGACGAGGAGCGGCCAGCGCCGCTCGACCGCGGCCAGGGTGTTTCCGGCTCCCCTGGTCGCGAGGATCCAGACTGCGACGAGCACGGCTCCCACGCCGTACTGGAAGACGAGGATCGTCGTCGGGGCGACAACCTCTGTCCCCTTCTTGATCATGATGCCGCCCACGCCCCACGAGCCTGCGGCTGTGAGCGCGAGGAGGAGAGCCGTGACCCGCATGCCCGGGAATCTAGTCCCCCGACCGGCGATCGTCGTTCTTCGTGACACGAATCCGCATCGGAGCACCGGCCCGATCACTACCATCGATCCGTGGCCGTCCTGACCCCGGAGCAGTACCTCGCCGAGCTCAACCCGGCTCAGCGTGAGGCTGTCCTCGCCGTCGAGGGGCCGGTCCTCGTCGTCGCGGGGGCCGGCTCCGGGAAGACGCGCGTCCTCACCTACCGGATCGCGCACCTCGTCGCCGCCTGCGGCGTCAAGCCGCACGAGATCCTCGCCATCACCTTCACGAACCGGGCCGCCGGCGAGATGGTGCGCCGGCTCGAGGGCCTGCTCGGCGAGCGGGCGCGGAGGATGTGGGTGCTGACCTTCCACGCCGCCTGCGGCCGCATCCTCCGCCGCGAGATCCCGCGCCTCGGCTACAGGTCGAACTTCACGATCTACGACGACGCCGATCAGCTCCGGGTCGTCAAGTCCTGCCTTGAGGAGCTCGAGCGCGACCCGAAACGCTTCACGCCGCGGGGGATCCACAGCCAGATCTCGAACGCGAAGAACCTGCTCGTCGGCCCCGAGGAGTACCGCGCGCGCCTCTCCTCCTTCTACGAGCAGACCGTCGCCGACGTCTACGAGCTCTACCAGAAGCGCCTCTTCGGCTCGAACGCGCTCGACTTCGACGACATGCTGGTCCTCACGGTGGCTGTGCTCGAGCGCTTCCCGGAGGCGCGCGAGCGCTGGCAGAAGGCTTTCCACTACGTCCTCGTGGATGAGTACCAGGACACGAACCACGCCCAGTACCGTCTCCTCCAGCTCCTCGGCGGCAAGCACGGGAACGTCTGCGCCGTCGGCGACCCGGACCAGTCGATCTACGCCTTCCGCGGCGCCGACATCCGCAACATCCTCGAGTTCGAGCGCGACTTCGAGGGGGTCCAGACGATCGCGCTCGAGCAGAACTACCGCTCCACGAACGCGATCCTCCGCGCCGCGAACTCCGTCATCGCAGAGAACCGCGAGCGCAAGCCGAAGAGCCTCTTCTCGGAGCTCGGCGAGGGGGATCCGGTCCGCGTCGTCGAAGTCGAGGACGAGCACGCGGAGGCCCGCTTCGTCGCCGGCGAGATCGCGCGGCTCTTCGACGAGGGCTACGCGGGCGCCGACATCGCCGTCTTCTACCGGACGAACGCGCAGTCACGCGTCATCGAAGACATCCTCGTCCGGCAGGAGATCGCCTATCAGGTGATCGGCGGCCCGCGGTTCTACGAGCGCGCCGAGATCAAGGACGCGGTCGCCTACCTCCAGGTGCTCGACAACCCCGCCGACGCCGTCTCGCTCGCGCGCATCGCCAACCGGCCTCGGCGCGGGATCGGGGACACGACGGTTGCCCGCCTGCGGACGTTCGCCGACGCGCAGGCGATCTCGCTCTGGGAGGCGCTCGGCCGCGGCGACGATGCCGGCGTGGGCGCGGCGCCGCTCCGCGCGGTGCGGGCGCTGCGTGCCCTGCTCGAGTCGCTCATGTCGGCCGCGCAGGAGCTTCCGGTGCCCGATCTCCTCGAGGCCGTCCTCGACCGCTCGGGCTACCTCCAGGCGCTCGAGGCCGAGCGCACCGTCGAGGCGCGCGGGCGGATCGAGAACCTCCAGGAGCTCGTCGGCGTCACGCGTGAGTACCTCTCCACGACCGCGGAGCCGAGCCTCTCGGAGTTCCTCCAGCAGATCTCGCTCTTCTCCGACCAGGACGCGCTCGAGGAGGGGGAGAGCAAGGTGACGCTCATGACCCTCCACAACGCGAAAGGCCTCGAGTTCCGCGCCGTCTTCCTCGTCGGCGTGGAGGAGGGGATCTTCCCGCACGCCCGCTCCATCGAGGAGCAGGGAATCGAGGAGGAGCGGCGCCTCTGCTACGTCGGACTGACGCGGGCGAAGGAGCAGCTGGTCTTGACGCACGCGCTCGGGCGGACGCTCTGGGGCGCTCGCGCCTACAACCTCCCGAGCCGCTTCCTCGACGAGCTCCCGCAGGCGGAGATCGAGCGCGAGCGGCTGCGGCCGGCGTCGTGGTCGTCGTACCGCTCGGCGTCGTCACCGGCTCCTGAGCGTCGTGAGGAGTGGCCGGGCCTGTCGACAGGCGACAGCGTGCGCCATGCGACCCTCGGCGAGGGAGTGGTGACGAGGATCGAGCCGGGCGGGATCGTGACGGTGCGCTTCGCCGGCGACGGGGCCGAACGGCGGCTGATGCTCGAGTACGCGAAGCTCGAGCGAGCCGGTTGACGAGCCCCAGCGAGGCCGCCTGACGTTGCAGCCCCGACTGGGGGTGATGTTACGCTGCCGCCTGTGCCGCCAAGCTTCGCGCCGCACGAGCCTCCGGCGGCCGACCGCCAGCCGAAGCGGCTTTCCAACCGCTCTTTTGGCCTCATCACGACGTGCGCCCTCGTCGCCCTGGCGCTGCTCCCCCTCGCCCGCGGGCACGACGCCCGCTGGTGGCCTCTGCCGATCGCCGGCGCGCTCCTCGCGCTCGCGCTCGCGGCGCCGCGCCTGCTCGAGGTGCCGCACGCGCTCTGGCTGCGCGGGGCACGGCTGATCAACGCTGTGACGCGGCCGCTCATCCTCGGGCTGCTCTTCTACGGCACGATCACACCGATCGCGGTGCTGACGCGCCTCTTCGGACGCGACGCGCTCCGCCGCCGGCTCGACGCGGGGGCGTCGAGCTACTGGATCGAGCGCCTCCCTCGCCCGGCCGCCCACATGCGAAACCAGTTCTGAGACGGGGCCGATGCGGTCGATCGTTCGCGAGCTCTGGGCATTCCTCCGCGCCCGCAAGAAAGTGTGGCTCATGCCCGTGATCCTCTGGCTGGCAATCATCCTCGCGCTCGTGATCGTGGCCGAGAGCTCGGCGATCGGCCCGTACATCTACAGCTTCTTCTAAGTGGTCGCCACCGCAAATACGGCCCCGCCTGGCCGGCTGCTAACCGGCGCATCCCCTCGCCCTCGGTCGGCCCCATCCCGGCTTGGTATGGGGCCTCCCTGCGTCCTTGGGCTGCTTGGTTTTCGCGTGGCCAGACGAGACCGTACTACGGTGGCGACCACTAAGCGCGACTCGATGCGGATCCTCGGCATCTCCGCGCTCTACCACGACAGCGCGGCCGTTCTCGTCGACGAGGGCGAGATCGTCGCGGCCGCACAGGAGGAGCGATTCACGCGCACGAAGCACGATGCGGGCTTCCCG
>JBGPNP010000197.1:0-5690 GCA_041487575.1 Gaiellaceae bacterium
CTGGTAGGCGCGGAACGCCTCTGAGGCCGCCACCCTGAAGCAGACCGCCTTGGCGGCGATCGCGTGCTCGAGCGGCCCGCCTTGCATTCCGGGGAAGACGGCGCGGTCGAGCGCCCGGGCGTGCTCGGCCTTGCAGAGCACGAAGCCGCCGCGCGGGCCGGCGAGGGTCTTGTGCGTCGTCGACGTGACGAAGTCGCAGTGCGGCACGGGGTTCGGGTGCAGTCCCGCGGCGACGAGCCCGGCGAAGTGGGCCATGTCGCAGAGGAGGAGCGCGCCCACCTCGTCGGCGATCTCGCGGAAGCGCTCTGCCTCGATCCGACGCGGGTAGGCAGAGCCGCCACAGACGATCAGCCTCGGCCGGTGCTCCTTCGCGAGGCGCCGGACCTCGTCGAAGTCGACAAGTCCCGACTCGCGCTCGACGCCGTAGCCGGCGATCGTATAGAGCCGGCCGGAGAAGTTGACCTTGAGCCCGTGCGTGAGGTGGCCGCCGTGGTCGAGCCGCATGGCGAGGATCGTGTCCCCGGGCTCCAGGCAGGCGAAGTAGACGGCCATGTTCGTCTGCGCGCCCGCGTGCGGCTGGACATTCGCGTGCTCGGCGCCGAAGAGCGCCTTCGCGCGGTCGATCGCGAGCTGCTCGATCTCGTCCACGACCTCGCAGCCGCCGTAGTAGCGCCGGCCCGGGTAGCCCTCGGCGTACTTGTTCGTCGGCACGCTCCCGACCGCCTCGAGCACCGCCGGCCAGGTGAAGTTCTCCGACGCGATCAGCTCGATGGTGGCGCGCTGACGTGCGAGCTCGCGCTCGAGGAGAGATGCGACGTCCGGGTCGACGCTCGCGAGGCCCGCCTGGCGGAGCTCCTGAAGGGCGTCCTCGATGACGGCCACTCGCGCCAGCTTAACCCGCGAACGCCTCGGCGGCGCGCGCCAGGGCCTCGGCGGCCGGAACGGCCCCCTCGCGGAGCACGACCGGCTCGGGCCCCGTGAGGTCGATGACGGTCGAGGGCGCTCCCGGCAGTGGGCCCGCGTCGACGATCGCCGCCGCCCGCTCGCGGAGCCCGGCCGGGATCTCCTCCACGCGCGCCGGATCGGGCCCTCCGTGGAGGTTCGCGCTCGTCGCCGCGACGGCCCCGACGCGGTCGAGCACGGCGCGGGCCTCGGGCGGAAGGGCGGGCACGCGGACGCCGATCTTCGTCGGCGTCGCCCCGCAGAGCCAGCGGAAGCGTCGGGCGGGATTCGGCAAGATCACGGTGTAGGGCCCGGGCAGGAGCGCCCGGGCGGCGACGGCGCCGCGCCCCCGCGCTTCAGGCACTGCGTCGAGGACGACGTCGAAGTCCGAGGCGAGGAGCGCGATCGGCATCGACTCCGGCCGTCCCTTAAGGGCGTAGAGCCGGAGCGTCGGCTGCTCGCGGTAGCCGTCCGCACAGAGCCCGTAGACCGTGTCGGTGGGCAAGATGACCGCCTGGCCGGCCCGGATCGCCTTGACCGCCTCTTCACTCACAGCGCGAGACTACCCGGCCGGCCATCGGCCTTCGACGACGCGATCGCGGCCGGTGAGGTCCGGGCTCGCGAGAACATCCTCGTAGCCGAGGGAGCGGAGCGTCTCCGAGACGTCTCCCGCCTGGCCGTCACCGCACTCGAGCACGAGCCGGCCGCCCGGAGCGAGGAGGTCCCGGCTCCGGCGCGCGATCGCCGCGTGAGCGCCGACGCCCACGACGGCCTCGCGCGGCTCGTACAGGCGGATCTCCGGCTGGAGCCCCTCATACTCCCCGGGCGCGACGTAGGGCGGGTTCGAGACGACGAGGTCGAAGGGCCCGGGAAGCCGCGCGTCGAGGTGCCCGTGGACGAGCTCGACGCGACGCGTGAGGCCGAGCCGGTCGCGGTTCTCGCGCGCGACTGCGAGCGCCTCGGCGGAGATGTCCGTGGCGACGACGCTCGCCCCCGGGTGCTCGTGGGCGATCGCGAGCGCGATCGCGCCGGAGCCCGTGCCGACGTCGAGCACGAACGGCGCCGGCAGCTCCTCGAGCCGCGCGAGGCAGCGCTCGACGACGACCTCGGTCTCGGGCCTGGGCACGAGCACGCGTGCATCCACCAGGAGCATGAGCCGCCGGAAGCCCCACTCGCCGAGGATGTAGGCGGCCGGCTCGCGCCGCGCGCGGCGCAGGACGAAGCCGCGGAAGCGCCGCTCCTCTTCCCCTCCGAGCACGCGCTCCGGTTCGGCGTAGAGCTGCGTCCGGGAGAAGCCGAGCGCGTGCGCGAGCAGGAGCTCCGCGTCGACGCGCGGCGTGTCGACGCCGGCCCGCGAGAGCTCCTCGTGCGCCTCGGCGAGCGCCTCTCGTACGGTCACGCTGCCGCCGCCGCCTCGAGCGCCCGGCGGCGATCCTCTGAGACGAGAGCGTCGATCAGCTCGTCGAGGTCGCCCTGGAGGATGGAGTCGAGGCGGTGGAGCGTCAGCTTGATGCGGTGGTCCGTGACCCGGTTCTCCGCGAAGTTGTAGGTGCGAATCTTCTCGGCCCGCTCGCCGCGGCCGATCTGGGAGCGCCGTACCGCCGACCTGTCCTCTCGCTGGCGCTCACGCTCGAGCTCGAGCAGCCGCGCCCGCAGGACTCGCATGGCCTTGTCGCGGTTCTGGAGCTGCGAGCGCTCGTCCTGCATCGACACGACCGTTCCGGTCGGCAGGTGCGTGATCCGGACGGCGGAGTCCGTCGTGTTGACGCTCTGGCCGCCAGGCCCGGTCGAGCGGTAGACGTCGATCTTGAGATCGCCGGGATCGATCTCGACGTCGACCTCCTCGGCCTCCGGCATGACCGCGACGGTGGCCGTGGACGTGTGGATGCGGCCCTGCGACTCCGTCTCCGGCACGCGCTGGACGCGGTGAGTGCCTCCTTCGAACTTGAAGACGGAGTACGCCGCGTCGCCCTTGACGGCGAAAGTCACCTGCTTGAACCCGCCCGCCTCGTTCGGGCTCGAGCCGAGCGCCTCCCAGCGGTAGCCGCGCCTCTCCGCGTACCGGGTCAGCATCCGGAAGAGGTCGCCGGCCCAGATGGCGGCCTCGTCGCCGCCCTCGCCCGAGCGGATCTCGATGATGACGTCCTTCGAGTCGGCCGGGTCACGCTCGACGAGGGCCAGCTTGAGCTCCTCCTCGACGCGCTCGAGCCGCTCCTCGAGCTCTGGGACGAGCTCCCGGAGATCGCCGTCGGCGCGCGCGTCTTCGAGATCCTCGCGCGTCAGGCGCCACTCCTGCGCGAGCTTGTACGGCCCCTCGAGCTCCTTGAGTCGACGGCCCGCGTCGGCGGCCGCGTGGCGGTCGGAGAAGACCGCAGGGTCGCCCATCCGCTCCTGCGCATCGGCGTAGGAGCGCTCGAGCTCCACCACGAGATTCTCGAAGGCGGCCATGCAAGAAGGTTAGCCCGGAGCTCCGCTGACAGGTGCTGCGGCTTTTCCGAAGGGCGAATCGGCGGCTTCCCGGATGCCGCCGACCCCTCCTCCGGCGACGATCTCGTGCGAAACCGCGCGAAAGGAGGAGAGATGCAGAACATCATCCTCGGCTACGACGGATCCGAGTCCGCGCGGCGCGCCCTCGAGCGCGTCGCAGAGCTCGCGAGCGGCGCGAGCGTGACCGTCGTCGCCGCCGTCCACGTCATGCCGCAGTTCGGCCGGGCCCCGTTGCAGATCGACCCGGAGGAGATCGACGAGCGCCGGCGCGAGCTCCACGAGGCGAAGGCCGCGCTCGAGGCCAAGGGGATCGAGACTCATGCCGTCGAGGCCCACGGCGACCCCGCCGAAGCGATCCTCGAGGCGGCGGAGAAGGCGGGCGCCGACCTCGTCGTCGTCGGCACGCGGGGCGCCAACATCGCGAGCCGCGTCCTCCTCGGCTCCGTGAGCACGAAGGTCGTCCACGAGGCGCCCTGCGACGTCCTCGTGGTCAGGTAGGGACGAAGCGCAGCCTCGCCCCTACCCCGGGACGTTCACTGACTTCGCCGGCAGAAAGCCGGAGAAGTCAGGCCATCACCTCGACCTTGCGCTCCTCGGGGCTCAGCCGCCCTTCCAGGCGGAGGACCTCGCGCAGCGCTCGGATCGAGACCTCGATCTGATCGAGGGTCGGCTGTCGGGTCGTCAGGCGCTGGAGCCAGAGCCCCGGCGCGAGCACCGTCCGCAGGACGGGATTCGTCGCATGGCGCCCGGAGAAGCGGATCACCTCGTAGGCAAGGCCGGCGATCACCGGCAGGAGGAGGATCCGCGACGCCACGAGCCAGTACCAGGCCGGGCGGCCGAAGAAGGCGAAGACGAAGATCGCGATCACCATCACGTAGAGGAGGAACGCCGTCCCGCAGCGGACGTGCAGGAGGCTGTAGCGCTGCACGCGCTCGGGCTCGAGCTCCTCCCCCGCCTCGTAGGCGTTGATCGCCTTGTGCTCCGCCGCGTGGTACTGGAAGACGCGCCGGAGGTCGGGCAGCAGCGAGATGAGCGCGAGGTAGACGACGAAGATGGAGACGCGGATGACGCCCTCGACGAGCACGAACGCGCCGGTCGACTCGATCGGCAGCCAGCTCGTGATCAGGGCCGGCGACACCTTGAAGAGCATGACTGCGAACCCGATCGCGATCGCGAACGCGAAGACGAGCTGGCCCTTGCTGAGCTCGGTCTCGACCTCCTCGCCCTCCTCCTGGGCGGCGTAGTTCGCCGAGATCGCGAGCGCGCGGAAGCCGATCGAGAGCGACTCGCCGAGCGCGATCACGCCCCGGAGGACGGGGAGCCGGAGCCAGCGGTGCCGCACGAGCATCGACTCGACCGGCCGGTTGACCTCGGCGATCTCGCCGTTCGGCTTGCGGACGGCGACCGACCACGCCGTCGGGCCGCGCATCATCACGCCCTCGAGGACCGCCTGGCCTCCGATCGGGGCGCTCACGAAATGGCCCGCCGGGCTACGGACGGCTCGCGCCGCCGGCCTTCTCGAGGCGGCGCTGGAAGCGCTCGACGCGGCCGCCCGAATCCATGAGCTTCTGCTTCCCTGTGTAGAACGGGTGACACTCCGAGCAGATCTCGACGTGGAGCTCGGCCTTCGTCGAGCGAGTCTGGAAGGTGTTCCCGCACGAGCACGTCACCGCCGTGAGGACGTAATCGGGATGGATGTCCGCCTTCATCGCCCGGCCAAGATAGCAGACGCCGTCTCGGCCGAGACGTTCCCGCCGGAGATCACGACGGCCACGGTAGACCCTTCGACGCCCGGCACCTTGCGCGCGAGGAGCGCCGCGATCCCGGCGGCCGCGGCCGGCTCGGCGGCGAGCTTCGCGCGCTCGTAGAGGAAGCGGAAGCCGGCGCCGATCTCCTCCTCCGAGACGAGGACGGACTCGACCCCGCGCTCTCGGCAGATCCTGACGGTGTTCGTCCCCGCGAAGGGCGCGTTGAGCCCGTCGGCGACCGTCTGCCCCGTGATCCGGACCGGCTGCCCCGCCTCGAGCCCCGAGTGGAGGGCCGCGGAGCCCTCCGGCTCGACGGCGACGATCCGGACCCCGTCCAGGGCGCTCGCGATCCCGGAGACGAGGCCGCCTCCGCCCGTGGGGACGACGACGACCTCGACTCCCGGAAGGTCCTCGCGGATCTCGAGCCCGACCGTCCCCTGGCCCGAGATCACGAGCGGATCGTCGAACGGGTGCACGAGCGTGCGGCCGGTCTTCTCGACGAGCTGCCCGAGA
>JBGPNP010000198.1:0-5688 GCA_041487575.1 Gaiellaceae bacterium
CCTCGGTGACGGTTCCCTACGGCAGCTTCGACGCGGCGCTGAAGACGAAGGAGTGGACGCCGCTCGAGCGCGGAGTCGCCGAGCAGAAGTTCTACGCGCCCGGAGTCGGCGAGGTGCGGAGCGTGATCGTCAAGGGCGGCTCGGAAGAGGAGCAGCTCGTGTCGGTCGAACATGACGGGTAGAGAGCTGTGCAACGTGTGCTCGTTCGCGTGCGGCGGGCGGCCCTGGAGGCTGGCTGAGCGGCATGACGACTCGAGTGGATCGCTCCCGCCCTCCGTCGTCGTCGAGCCGCGCCGGGCGCCTCCGCCGTGGCGGCGCCCTCGAAAATTGACCAGGACTCCGGATTGGCCCGCTGGTATCCAGACCTCAGGCGCGCTCCAGCGAAGACGGTAGGGGCGTGAAGGCGTCGTCGAAGGAGGTCGCGGAGACATGACAAGTGCCGTTGCGGAAGCTCAGGTCGAAGGTGCTGTGGCGGAGGCCCAGCTCCCGGTGGACGTCGAGATTCGCACTCTGAAGTCGCATGGAGACGACCGCGGGTACCTCGTGGAGCTCTTCCGGCCCGATTGGGACATCCCGGTGCGGCCTATCCAGTGGAACCTGACGGTGGCCCACGCAGGCGTCCTTCGCGGGCCGCAGTTCCACCTCCATCGCCTCGAGTACCTGATCCTCCTGGAGGGTCGGATGAGCGCGGGCCTCCGGGACGTCCGGCGGGGCTCGCCCACGGAGGGCCTGTCCGCGCTCGTCGAGGCGGCGGCCTCCCCGGAAGGCCTCCCGCTCATCACGATCGACGCGGGCGGGGTCTTCCACGGGTTCTACTTCCACGAGGACTCGAAGGTCCTCCACGCGGTGCCGACGATCTGGGACAAGCGCGACGAGTTCAGGGTCCGCTGGAACGATCCCGACCTCGGCATCCCCTGGCCGACGCTGGCACCCATCCAGTCCGAGCTCGAGAAGGCGGCGCCGCTTCTCAGGGAGCTGGCCGACTTCTTCCCGATCTGGCAAGGGCCGCGGCCCCCGAAGACGCCGTCGCCGCGGTAGCGCAGCACGTCGCATTGATCGGCTGCGGCCGCTGGGGGTCGCGGATCCTGCGCGACCTCCTCGGCCTCGGCTGCGAGGTGTCCGTCGTCGACGTCTCCGCCGACCGGCGGCGGCACGCGGCGGGCGCCGGCGCGCGCTTCACGGCGGAGCGGATCGACGCGCTCCCCGAGATCGACGGGGCGATCGTTGCGACGCCCACGACCCTCCACGAGCAGGCGATCGAGGAGCTGCTCGGCCGCGACGTTCCCGTGTTCGTCGAGAAGCCGCTGACGTCGGATCTCCGGAGCGCAGAGCGGCTGGCGCGGCAGGCGGGCGAGCGCCTCTTCGTCATGGACAAGTGGCGCTATCACCCGGGCGTCGAAGCGCTCAGGGACATCGCGCGGTCGGGCGAGCTGGGCCCCGTCCTGGGTCTCGTGACGGAGAGGCTCGGACTCAGCGAGGCGCACGCCGACGTCGACGCCGTGTGGATCCTCGTGCCGCATGAGCTCTCCATCGCCCTCGAGGTCCTCGGAGGCGTGCCCGTCCCGCGCTCCGCCGTCGGCGCGGCGAGCGCCGGGAGATTCGTCCACCTTTCCGCGCTCCTGGGCGAGAGCCCCTGGCACACGCTCACGGTGTCGGCGCTCGCCGCCGAGTCGCGCCGAGCGATCCGTCTGATCTGCTCGGAAGGGTTCGCCGTCCTGGACGACCCCTATGCCGATCACGTCCTCGTACTCCGACCCGGGGCCGACACGAGGGAGGGCGTGCCGGCGGTAGAGCGAAGGCCCATCTCCACCGAGCTGCCTCTGCTGCGCGAGTTGCGCGCGTTCCTGGACCATCTCCGCGGAGGACCCCCGCCGCGCAGCAGCGCAAGGGAGGGCGCTACCGTGGTCGGCGCAATCGCGCGCCTGCGGGACCTGGCGCTCGACTTGTCGCACGCGCCCGACCGGCTGCCACTCAGGGGCGGGTCGCGAGCGTGACCTCGATCGAGTGGCTCTTGCCGGCGCGGGAGTACGTGAGCGAGATCGTGTCGCCCGGGCGCCTCGCGTCGACGGCGCTCTGCAACTCCTCGCCGGAGGTGATCATCTTCCCGTCGACGGCGGTGATGACGTCGCCGCCGGTCGGATAGCTCTGGCCGGCGAGGGTGGCCGAGCCGGTCGCGGCCTGAAGTCCCGCCTGGGCGGCCGGAGTGCCGCTCCTCACCGCGGTCACCTCCGCTCCCTCGACGAGGTCGAGCCGGCCGGCGGCGGAGGCTGGGATGGTAGCGACGGCGACCCCCAGGTAGGCGTGCTCGACCTTCCCGGAGGCGACGAGCTGCGAGGCGATGGACTTGACGGTATTCGAGGGGATCGCGAAGCCGACGCCCTCGCTCCCGCCCGACTCGCTGGCGATCTGCGCGGTGACGCCGACCACCTGGCCCTGCTCGTTCAGCAGCGGCCCGCCCGAGTTCCCGTGGTTGATCGCGGCGTCGGTCTGGATCGAGTCGTTGATCGCGAAGTTGTTCGGCGCGGTCATCTGCCGGTGGAGGGCGCTGACGATGCCGCTCGTGACCGTGTTCTCGAGGCCGAGCGGGCTGCCGATGGCGACGACGCCCTCGCCGACCGCGAGCTGGCTCGAGTCTCCGAGCCCGAGCGGCGCGAGGAGGGAGCCCGGCGCGTCCACCTTGACGACGGCGAGGTCGGTCGAGGGGTCGGTCCCCACGACCTGCGCCTTGTAGGTCGCGCCGTTCCAAAACTTGACCGAGATCGACTGGGCTCCGTCGACGACGTGCTCGTTCGTGATGACGTCTCCGTTGCCGTCGTAGACGAAGCCGGAGCCCTGGGCTTGTCCGCTCTGCGGCCCGCCGAATGAGGACGAATCCGACTGCGCCGTGACGGTGATCTCGACGACGCCCTTGTACGTGTGCTCGTAGATCTGGTTGATGGAGAGTGCGCTCGTGTTCGCCGCCGGCTGCGAGTTGGCGACGGTGACCTGGCGAACGACCGTCTTCGTTTCGCTCGAGGACAGGGCGGAGAATGCGGCGACGCCGCCGCCCGCGCCGACGGCTACGGCGGCGACGAGAGCGGCTGCGATCAAGAGCGTGCGGGTCGGGCGGCGAGCCATGAGATGCTTCCCTTCAGTCGGAGTGCCCATCCATCGCAGCAGCCGTCCCTAAGACCGACCTGAGACGCGCCTAAGAGCTGGGTAAGAGTTGCCTGGGCGGGCGGCGAGCTCTTAGCCGGCTCTCAGACTGGGCGCGCACAATGAGGCGGATGAGAATCCTCGTCGTTGACGACGAACGGGCCGTGCGCGAGTCGCTGCGCCGAGCACTCGAGCTCGAGGACTACGAGGTCGATCTCGCCGGGGACGGCGAGGAAGCCCTTCAGCGGCTCGAGTCGGAGGCGCAGCCCGACGCTGTCATCCTCGACGTCCTCATGCCGGGCGTCGACGGGCTCGAGGTCTGCAGGCGCCTGCGCCGCTCCGGGAGCGGGCTGCCGGTGCTGATGCTGACCGCGCGGGCCGAGCTCGAGAACCGCGTCGCCGGGCTCGACGCCGGCGCCGACGACTACGTCACGAAGCCGTTCGCGCTCGAGGAGCTGCTCGCACGCCTGCGCGCCCTGCTGCGACGAACGACCAACGGGTCGGGCGACGCGCTCCGCTTCGCCGGCCTCGAGCTCGATCCGGGAACGCGAGAGGTGCGGCGCGACGGGGAGGCGATCGAGCTGACGCGGACGGAGTTCTCGCTCCTCGAGCTCTTCATGCGCAACCCGCGCCAGGTGCTGACCCGCTCGATCATTTTCGAGCGCGTCTGGGGCTACGACTTCGGCTACGCCTCCAACTCGCTCGACGTCTACATCGGCTACCTGCGCCGCAAGACCGAGGCGGGCGGCAGGCCGCGCCTTGTCCACACGGTACGCGGCGTCGGCTACGCGCTCCGCGAGGCATGAGCTTCCGCGCCCGGCTGACTCTCGTCGCCGCTGCGGCCGTGGCGCTCGCAGTGGTGCTCGCGTCGGCCGTCGTCTACGTCGTGGTCCGCGGCGAGCTGCGCGGCCCGGTCGACGACGCGCTGAGGCAGAGCGCCGAGGAGATCTCGCACTCTCCGCCCGGCGACATCGGTCGGGCCTTCTTCCACCCCCGGCCGGAGCTCGGTGGCGCCGGCGGCTATCCCCAGGTGGTCAAGTCGGACGGCACGACGCTCCTTCCGCCGGGAGAGACCGTGCCGCTCCCGGTCAGCAGGCAGGCCATCGCCGTCGCGGAGGGCAAGAGTGGCATGTTCCTGAGCGATGCGCAGGTCGCCGGCACCCACGTCCGGCTGATCACCTTCCCCTACGCGCCGGGCTATGCGGTTCAGGTGGCGCGGCCGCTGACGGAGGTCGACCACGCGCTCCGGCGGATCAGGATCTTCCTCCTCCTGATCACGGCCGGCGGAGTCGCCGTCGCGGCCGGGCTCGGCCTCGCCGTCTCGCGCGCCGCGCTCGCGCCCGTCCGCCGTCTGACCGAAGCGACGGAGACCGTCACCGAGACGGGCGACCTGTCCGAGCGCATCGACGCGCGTGGCCGCGACGAGCTGAGCCGCCTGGCGTCGAGCTTCAACACGATGCTGAGCGCGCTCGAGGAGTCGACGCGTGCGCAGCGCCAGCTCGTGGCGGATGCCTCGCACGAGCTTCGGACTCCGCTCACGAGCTTGCGGACGAACATCGAGGTGCTGGCGAGCGGGCGAACGCTGCCGGCCGGCGAGCGAGGGCGTCTGCTCGCTGACGTTGTCGAGCAGCTGGGCGAGATGACGACGCTCGTCGCCGGGCTGATCGAGCTCGCCCGCGACGAGCAGCAGACCGCTGAGCCCGAGGAGGTCAGGCTCGACCTCCTGGCGGCCGACACCGTCGAGCGGGCCCGCCGCAACCTTCCCGGCATCACCTTCGTGACGGATCTCGAGGAGTCGGTCGTCCACGGAGTCCCGGAGACGATCGAGCGGGCACTCGCGAACCTGCTCGACAACGCGGCGAAGTGGAGCCCGCCGGGCGGGACGGTCGAGGTCGCCGTCCGAGACGGGCAGGTCACGGTCCGCGACCACGGGTCGGGGATCGACGACGAGGACCTGCCGTACGTCTTCGATCGCTTCTACCGCGCGCGTTCCGCCCGCGGCCTGCCGGGGTCAGGCCTGGGCCTCGCCATCGTCCGCCAGGTCGCGGGGGCGCACGGCGGCGAAGTGGTCGTGGAGCGCGCCGAGGGTGGAGGCACGAGGATCCGGCTCCACCTGAGCGACCGAGCGGTGCCCGCCGGCCCCGGCGAATCGCGTTCTTAGGGACTTCTTAAGTCCGTCTTAGCCGGCTCTCACGCGGCGGTGGTTCGCTTATTCGGCGGGGCCGTCGCCCCGGGAAGTCACGCAACCGCTCGAAGGGAGCACGCAACATGGATGGACGTCTCAAGCGCAGGATCGTCGCCGGAGTCGTCGCGGCCCTGGCCGTCGCAGGCGGCGGAGCCGCGATCGCCTCGACCCAGCTCGGATCTCCGAAGGAGGAGAGCCAGGCGATCGTCAACGACGCCGCGAAGCAGCTCGGCGTCGAGCCGAGCGCGCTCAGTGACGCGCTCAAGAAGGCGCTGAGCAATCGGATCGACGCTGCGGTCACCGCCGGCAGGCTGACGAAGGAGCAGGGCGACGCGCTCAAGGCGAAGATCCAGTCCGGCGACTTCCCG
>JBGPNP010000199.1:0-5646 GCA_041487575.1 Gaiellaceae bacterium
TCCGCCCACGTCATGCCGGTGTAGGAGTCGTGGTCCGTGTAGTAGGTCTCGACGGCCTGCACGGCGGTGCGCACGTTCGCGTAGGCCACGGCCCTGTTCGCGCGGTCGCGGACGTTGAGGACCGAGATTCCGATCGAGAGCAGGATCGCGAGGATCACGAGGACGATCGCGAGCTCGAGCAGGAGGAATCCGCTCTCGCCCCGGCCGGACGCGAGCCTCGATCGCATCCGCGAGCTCACGCGCGCGTGTGTGGTGGTCGTGTCGCGCCGCATGCACAGCATTCTTCGTCCGCGGAGAGGCGGCGCCGCCTCACCCATCCGGGGGATTCCCCGCGAGCCGACGGACCACCCTCTTTAGTGATCGGCTCCGCGTGCCGATAGCTCCCCCCGGAGGGAGCCATGGACGCCAAGCCCACGCATACAGACGGCGCCTACTCGATCGACGACCTGCTCGAGCAGGTTGTCACGCGCAAGGCGTCCGATCTCCACGTCACGGTCGGCTCGGAGCCTGTCGTGCGCGTGCACGGGCACCTCCAGCGCCTCGAGGACTATCCGAAGATCCGGCCGGACGACGCCCAGCGGATGCTCTACCGGATCATGTCCACGGAGCAGCAGAAGCACTTCGAGACCAAGCGCCAGCTCGACCTCTCGTACTCGATCCCCGGCCTCGCGCGCTTCCGCGTGAACATCTACTTCCAGCGCGAGAGCGTCGGCGGCGCCTTCCGGATGATCCCGGCCGAGCTCAAGTCGCTCGAGGAGCTCGGCCTTCCGGAGGCGCTCCACGAGTTCTCGAAGAAGCCGCGCGGCCTCGTCCTCGTCACCGGGCCCACCGGCTCGGGCAAGTCCACGACGCTCGCCTCGATCATCGACGAGATCAACCGCACGCGGAGAGACCACATCATGACGATCGAGGACCCGATCGAGTTCCTCCATCGCCACAAGAGCTGCATCGTCAACCAGCGCGAGATCGGCCCCGACGCGACGAGCTTCGCCGAGGCCCTCCGCGGCGCGCTCCGCCAGGATCCCGACGTCATCCTCCTCGGCGAGATGCGCGATCTCGAGACCATCGCGACGGCGCTGACCGCGGCCGAGACCGGCCACCTCGTCTTCGCGACCCTGCACACGCAGGACGCGCCCTCGACCATCGACCGCGTCATCGACGTCTTCCCGGCCGCCCAGCAGGGGCAGGTCAGGGTCCAGCTCGCCGGCACGCTGGTGGGGATCGTCACGCAGACGCTCCTCCCGACGGCCGACGGCCAAGGCCGCGTGGCGGCAGTCGAGATCCTCGTGCCGGACGACGCTACCCGGAACCTCATCCGCCAGGCGAAGGTCGAGCAGATCTACTCGATCATGCAGACGGGAGCGAAGAAGGGCATGCAGACCCTCGAGCAGGGCCTCGCCGACCTCGTCAAGCGAGGAGTCATCACCAAGGACGTGGCGCTCTCGCGCTCGGGCCGCCCGGATCAGCTCCTGGGCCTGCTCGAGCGGGTCGGCCAGGTCGCGACCGCGGAGACCCCCGGCTACGGCGGGCTCCGGGTGGCAGGGAGCTAGACCAGTGGTCGCCACCGCAGATACAGCCCTGCCTGTCCGGCTGCAAACCGGCGCATCCCCGCGTCCTCAGTCGGCCACATACCGCATGGGTATGCGGCCTCCCTGCGTCCTTGGGCTGCTTGGTTTTCGCGCGGCCAGACAGGACCGTACCTACGGTGGAGACCACCGCTCATGAGCAAGGAGATCGTCGGCCTCAAGATCGGTGCGTCGCACCTTGCCGCAGCTCGCGTCGCGCTGAACGGCAGCGCCGAGCTCCTGCAGGTCGCGTCGGGCCCTCTCGCCCCCGGGGTCGTCCAGGGCGGCGAGGTGCGCGACACCGCTGCGCTCGCGGACGCGCTCAAGGGGTTCTTCCACGACCACAAGCTGCCGAAGAAGGGCGTGCGCGTCGGCGTCGCCTCCAACCGGATCGGCGTGCGGACGATCGACGTCGCAGGCATCGTCGACTCGCGGCAGGTCGCGAACGCGGTGCGCTTCCGCGCCCAGGAGGTGCTCCCGATCCCGATCGAGGAGGCCGTGCTCGACTACCAGGTGCTCTCCGAGTCGGTGGACGCCGAAGGCCAGCCGACGAAGAAGGTTTTGCTCGTCGTCGCCTACCGCGACCTGATCGAATCCCTTGCGGCGGCGTGCCGGGACGCGGGCCTCAAGCTCGTCGGCATCGACCTGGAGGCGTTCGCGCTCCTGCGCGCCCTCACCGCGCCCCCCGCTCCGGACGAAGATCGGAGCGCGCTCGTCGCCGTCTCGATCGGCGCGGAACGCTCGACCCTCGCCGTCTCGGAAGGGTTGACCTGCGAGTACACGCGCGTCCTCGACTGGGGCGGCGCGGCCCTCACCGGCGGGCTCGCCCGAGCGCTCGGAATCGAGGCGGCAGAGGCCGAGCGCATCAAGCGTGAGCTCTCGCTCGACGGCGACTCGGTGCCCGCCGGGCTGCAGCCCGACCAGGCGGCCCAGGCCCGCGACGCGATTCAGCTCGGGCTCCAGAGCTTCGCCCGCGAGCTCGTCTCCTCGCTCCAGTTCTACCAGAGCCAGTCCGACTCGCTCGGCATTCGCGAGGTCGTCCTCGCCGGCGGCACGGCGAACCTGGGCGGGCTTGCCGGGGCGCTCGAGCGCTTCATCGGCGTCTCCGTGCGCATCGGCGACCCGCTCGCCGCGGTCTCGGCGCGCAAGGCCCGCGATCTCGCTTCGGATCCGTCCTTCACGGTCCCGATCGGGCTGGGGATGGGACGCTAGATGGACATGAAGAAGGAGATCAAGCTGTCCGACCTCTTGAAGCGTGCGCCCAAGCAGAAGAAGGTGGTCGTCGAGGCCGCCGCTCCCGAGGCCGAGACGCCCGCGGCCGAGCCGAAGGCGAAGCGCCTGAGCTTCTCGGCGGGGCGCGCGGCCAAGGCGTCGAAGGCCAGCAAGGCGAAGGCTCTGCCCGCCGCTCACGACGGGGCGGGGATGCCGGCGATCCCGCTCATGCGAGCGTTCAACCTCCTGCCGAAGGAGGACGGACGCGATGCCAGACACGCGCGGCCCCGGGCCCGGCTCGTACTTGCCGTCGTCGGCGTGCTCCTCCTGGCCGGCGTCGGGGGCGCCTACGTCGTCACGGGCGCGGGCGTCCGCGACAAGCGCGGAACCCGCGACGCGCTCCAGACGCAGCTCGAGACGCTCCAGGCCCAGGCCGCGAAGGCCGGGAAGCTGCCCGACCCGGCGCTCGTCTCCGAGAAGAACCTGCGCACGTATGCGCTCGAGGCCGCCCTCTCCGGTCGCATCGCCTGGGATCGCCTGCTGCGCGAGATCTCGCTCGTCCTCCCCGAGGACGTCTGGCTCACGGGGCTCGCCTCGTCGCCGCCCGAGACCGCGGTCGACCCGACTGCGCCGCCCATCCCGTCGACCGTGACGGTCAGCGGATACGCGCGAGCACAGGACGGCGTCGCGCACATGCTCTCCCGCCTCGCGCTCGTGCCGGAGCTGAGCTCGGTCCAGCTCGTCTCGAGCCAGACCGCCTTGATCGGCGAGACCGAGGTCTTCCAGTTCCAGATCTCCGCCCTGGTCAAGCTTCCGGAAAGCGGTGCGGCGTGAAGAAGCAGGTCCCCGTCACCGCGGTCATCGCCGGCGTCCTCGCGATCGTCCTCGTCGGCGGCCTCCTCGTCCTCGTGAAGCCGAAGCGGGACGAAGGCGAGCGCCTCGACGGCGAGATCGCAGCGCTCCAGACGCAGGTGGACGCGGCCGTGAAGGCGCGGCAGAACCCAGCGAAGAAGCCCGACGTCGAGATCCGCTACGCCGACCTCTTCCAGCTCTCGAAGGCGCTGCCGGGCACGGAGGACATGCCGGGCATCATCCTCGAGCTCGACTCGCTCGCGGCCGCGAGCGGGGTCAAGTTCGTCGCCATCGCGCCCCAGCCCGAGGTGTCCAAGAGCGTCTATGCGAGCCTTCCGATCACGTTCACCTTCCAGGGCAACTACTACGACCTGACGGACTTCCTCTACCGGGTCCGGAACCTCGTGACGGTCAGGGACAAGACGCTCACCGCCTCGGGCCGGCTCTACACGCTCGACACGCTCGACATGCACGAGGCGCCGAACTCGGGGTTCCCGAACATCGAGGCGACCCTGACACTCTCGGCCTACGTGTTCGGGCCCGGCTCTGTCGCCGCTCAGCCGCCGGTCGCCGGCGCAGCGCCCGCCACGTCCGCCTCGACGACGACGACGCCCGCCTCGACCTCGCCGGCGCCCGCCCAGACCCAGCCCGCCCCGGCGACCACCGAGCCGACCCCGGCACCCCCGGTGGGCTCCGCGGCTCTTCAAGGAGCGCCCTGATGCCGCCGATCCCCAACAAGGCCGAGGTCTCCAAGCAGAAGCGCAAGGAGGCGAAGCAGAAGAAGGTGCTCTTCCTGCTCGTACCCCTGCTGCTCATCATCGCCTTCATCCAGGTCCCGAAGCTCATGAAGTCGGGTGGCGGATCGACGACGGCCGCGGCCACGACCGGCGCCGCCGACACCGCTCCGGCTTCGACCGCCGCCGCCCCCGCTGACACGTCCGGGGGCGCACCAGCAGCGACGACGCCGGCCGCGCCCGTCCTTCCGACCGGCCCGGTCCAGCTCGTCAACTCCGACCTTCCGCCCGCCGCCGATCCCGGCCAGCTCCAGACCTTCGACCGTTTCGTCGGCGAGGACCCGTTCCAGCAGCAGGTCAAGCCGCCTACCGGCGACCAGTCGACGGGGTCCACGCCCGGCAAGGGCGGCACGACGCCGCCGGGCGACACCGGTCCGACGACGCCCGAGGTGCTGCCGAACGCCGCCGAGCTCGTCGTCAACGGCGTCCTCGAGAGCGTCAAGATCGGCGCGAGCTTCCCGGCTTCCGACCCGACCTTCCGCCTCGTCTCGATCGACGGGAAGACGAAGACGATCCACATCGGCCTCGTCCGCGGCTCGTTCTCCACGGGCGTCCCGACGATCGAGCTCCAGGTCGGCAAGAAGCTCACGCTCGTGAGCCAGCCCGACGGCATCCGCTACGAGATCGAGCTGAAGGACCTGACGACGACCTCGGGCGACTCGACGACGACGCCGGCCTCAGCGACGCCGGCGGCCTCCACGACGCCGGCCTCCACGACGCCGACCGACTCGACGACGCCCGCCGACCCGGCGGCGACGACCGCTTCCGGCCAGTAACACCGGCTTCCCTTCCGCCCCTCGGGGCCGCTACTGGTAGCCGTACCCCGGAGGGGAGCAGACCGAACGGCAGGCCCGACCTTCTCGTGCGTACCCTTCGAGGGCAAACGAACCGGGAGGTCGGAT
Organism: Gaiellaceae bacterium; assembly: GCA_041487575.1. GTDB lineage: Bacteria > Actinomycetota > Thermoleophilia > Gaiellales > Gaiellaceae > JBGPNP01. The sequence goes on from JBGPNP010000199.1 coordinate 5,326, forward strand.
GGTGGCGACGGCGGACGGCAGGTTCGAGGCCGAGGTCAGCCGCTCTGGAGCAGTGGTTGCAGCGCACGAGGTGACGCGCCGCTTCGGCGAGGGCGAGACCGCCGTCGACGCGCTCCGCGGCGTGACGCTCGAGGTTGCCCGCAATCAGCTGACGGCCGTCATGGGCCCGTCCGGCTCGGGTAAGTCGACGCTCATGCACATCCTCGCCGGGCTCGACCGGCCGACCTCGGGCGAGGTGACGATCGAGGGCGAGAACATCACCGAGCTCAACGACACGCAGCTGACGCTACTCCGCCGCAAGCACATCGGCTTCGTCTTCCA
>JBGPNP010000200.1:0-5575 GCA_041487575.1 Gaiellaceae bacterium
CGCCGTTCGGTCAGGCCTACGGCGAAGGCGTTTGCCACCTGGGCTTCGACGAGCCCGAGCCGAGGGGCGCGCAGCTCCGCGAGCACGGCAAGACGTCCGACGAGGTCGTGGATCTCCGGCTCTCGCTCCCGCGGAACGATCTTCGCCCCGACGCTGCGAAGCAACAGCCGCTCGGCCGAGTGGTAGTGGGCGACTACGCTCGCCCCCAGCAAAACCGTGACCGCCGTCCAATAAGGCCACCACGACGGGACCGAGCGGAAAGCCACGATTACGGCGAGGGCGATGCCAGCGTAGCCGGCCAGCAGCAGCACAGCAGCCACGAGCATGCGAACCGACAGCCCTCGATCTCGGCCCAGCGCCCTTCGCTTCACACCAAGAACGTATCGCGGTTGAAGAGAGCTAGCCGAGAGCGAACGTGACGTTCACGACCGCGGTCACGTCCTTGGTCAACGTCGACGTGTCGTAGATCCCGTAGTCGCTCACGTCGGTCGAGTTCGGCGCCGTCACCTGGAAGACCCCGACATTCACCGCCCGGAGCTTGCCGAGCTTCGCGCCGGTGCTCTGGACGAGGATCTGCGCTCGCTTGAGCGCGTCGCGCGTCGCCTCGGCGAGGAGCTGCGGCCTGAGGGACGGGAGCTTCGTGAAGATGTACTGCGGCGGCTGGGCGTTGAGCGGGATCCCCTCCGAGAGGAGCTTCGAGCTCGCCTCGACGAGGGCGGCGATCTCGCGCACGCGCGCGGATCTCACCTCGAACGAGCGCGTGAGCCTGTAGCCGACGATCTGCCCGTTCTGGCTCCCGTCGGGGTTCTGGCCGGTGATCGTCTCGGTGAAGATCGGCTGGAAGACGACCTCGCTGTCCTGCGCGCCGGACTCCTTGAGGAACGACTTGGTGCGCTCGGTCCAGCGGTCGAGCTCGGTGAGCGCGGCGCTCGGCGTCGCCTGCTGGCTCTGCACCGAGGCGTCCCAGACGATGTAGTCGGAGACGATCGGGTGCCGGGCCGAGCCGGTGACGCTGATCGTGTCGTTCTTGCCCCGGTCGCGGATGCCGCCTGCGACCGCGAGCAGCCCGATGAAGAGCGCGAGCGCGAGGAGAGTCAGACCGATCAGCTGCGGGATGCGCTCACGCATGGCGCGACTCTAGCTCAGCGGAGAAGAAAACCGGCGCCGAGATCGTCGTCCGGATCGAGCACGAACTGATGAAAACCGGTCAGGTGCGCGCTCCCTTCGACCTCGGTGACGACGGCCGGCAGGCCCGCGACCTCGGCGTCGCCGACGACCCGGGCGCGGAACTCGCTCCCGACGATGCTCCGGTGGATGAGCTCCTCGCCGCGGCGCAGCCGTCCCTCCGCCTCGAGGAGCGCGAGCCGGGCCGAAGTCCCGCTGCCGCAGGGCGAACGATCGACCTCGCCGTCGGCGAAGACCGTCACGTTGCGCTGTACGAGCGGTGCATCGCCTTCCTCGTCCTGCCAGAAGATGACGCCGTAGACGTCGTGGAGCTCCGGCTCGAGCGGGTGGACGAACGCCTGCCCGCGCTCGAGCTCGGCCTTGAGCTCGCGCCCGAGCTCGATCAACCGGGGGAGCTCCCGCGGCTCGACGCGCTCCTCGACGGAGGCGTAGAACGCGCCGCCGAACGCCACGTCGACCTCGCGCCCGGCGGCGCGAAGGCCTCGCGAGTGCACGTAGGCAGGCACGTTGCGAAACCGGACCGAGCGCACCGAGCCGTCCTCGACCCGCGCCCAGGTCTCGAGCCGCCCGGAGGGCACGTCGACGACGACCCTCGTCTCGGGCTCGGTCGCCGGCAGGAGCCCGCTCTCGAGCGCCCACGTCACGAGCGCGATCGTCCCGTGCCCGCACGCCGTCGAGTAGCCGGCGTTGTGGAAGAAGACGACGCCGAGATCGGCGCCCTCGTCCACCGGCTCGGTGACGAAGCAGCCGTACATGTCGGCGTGCCCGCGCGGCTCGAAGACCAGGAGCCGCCGGATGTGATCGAGGCGCTCGGCCGCGTCGCGGCGCTTCTCGAGGATCGTCCGCCCCGCGAGCGGCCCGACGCCTTCGCTCACGATCCGGAAGGGCTCGCCGCCCGTGTGGTAGTCGACGGCGGAGACGGAGAGGCTGTGCGCCCTCATCAGCGCTCCATCATCGCCTCTGCCGCTCGAGAAGGACGGCCGAAGTACGATCGGCGTTCCATGGCCACTCCGGTCCGAGCGGGAATCGACGTCGGCGGCACCTTCACGGACGCCGTTCTGCTCGACTCGGCCTCGCGGCTCACGATCGCGAAGGTCAGGACAACCCCGGCGGACCTCACGGAGGGCTTTCTCGAGGCGGTCTCGGCGCTCGTCGCCGGCTCGGGCGTCCCGGCGGAGGCGATCGCCTACCTCGCCCACGGCTCGACCGTGGCCGCGAACGCAATCGTCCAGGGGCGAACCGCTCGGGTCGGGCTCCTCACGACCGCGGGCTTCCGAGACGTGCTCGAGATCGGGACGCAGCAGCGGGCGAGCCTCTACGACCTGCGGGCGCCAAGGCCGGCTCCGCTCGTGCCGCGCGAGCTCCGTCTCGAGGCCCGTGAACGGATCGGGCCGGCCGGGGAGGTCGTCCGACCGCTCGAGCCAGCGGACGTCGAGGCGGCTGCCGAGGCGTTCCGGCTGGCCCGCGTCGAGGCCGTCGCCGTCTGCTTTCTCTTCTCCTTCGCGAACCCCGCGCACGAGGCAGAGGCCGGCCGGATCCTCGAGCGGCTCCTGCCCGGCGTGCCCGTGACTCTCTCCTCGGACGTCGCACCCGAGTACCGTGAGTACCTGCGGACGAGCACGACCGTCGTGAACGCGTCCCTCCTGCCGCTCGTCGGGCGCTACGTCGAAAGCCTGGCCGGCCGCCTCTCGGTGCCGCTCCATCTCATGCAGTCGAACGGCGGTGTCGCGACGGCGGCGGAGGCTGCGCGGCTCCCCGTCGGGCTGATCGCCTCGGGGCCGGCTGCGGGCGTGATCGGCGCCGCACGCCTGGGCGCGGTCACCGGCAGCCCCGACCTCCTCACCTTCGACATGGGCGGAACGACCGCGGACGTGAGCCTCGTCGTCGGCGGCGAGCCGCAGATGCGCTTCCGCGGCGAGGCGGCCGGACACCCCGTCAACCTGCCGCAGATCGACGTCCTCTCCGTCGGAGCGGGCGGCGGGTCGATCGCGCGCGTCGACCGCTTCGGCTCGCTCGCCGTCGGGCCCGAGAGCGCCGGGGCCGACCCGGGACCGGCCGCCTACGGGCGCGGCGGCGAGGACGCGACGGTCACGGACGCCCACGTCGTCCTCGGCACGCTCGACCCGGCACGTTTTCTCGGCGGGCGTATGGCCCTCGACCCCGCCGCGGCTCTCGCCGCGATCGAGCGCCACGTCGGCGCGCCGCTCGGGCTTTCCGCCGAGGAGGCCGCGGCCGCGGTCCTCCGGATCGCGAACGCGACGATGGTGCGCGCTCTCCGCGTGGTCTCGATCGCGCGCGGTCACGACCCTCGCCGCTTCGCGCTCGTCGCTTTCGGCGGAGCGGGGCCGATGCACGCCTGCGCCATCGCCGACGAGGTCGGGATGAGCCGGATCGTCGTCCCGCGCTACCCGGGGGTCCAATCGGCGCTCGGCCTGCTGCTCTCGGACGTGCGCCACGACCTGCGGCAGACCTGGGTGCGCCTCACCAGCGCTCTGGACGGGGACGAGCTCGAGCGGGGCCTCCGGCGACTCGAGGGGGAGGCGCGCGGGCTTCTCGCCGACGCGGGGTTCACGGACGGCGCCGGGCGGGTCGAGTTCGAGCTCGACATGCGCTACCGCGGCCAGGCCTACGAGCTCACCGTGCCGCTCGGCCCTGACCGCGAGCTCGCGGAGGTAGAGCGCACCTTCCACTCGACGCACGAGCGAGCCTACGGCCATGCCTCACCCGTCGAGGAGACCGAGATCGTCACCCTCCGGGCGCGGGCGACCGGCGTGCTTCAGGCTCCGAACTGGGACCGGCTCGTGCCCTCCGAGTCCCGGGGTGCGCAGGCCTCGGCCCGCACCGTCTGGACACCGGAACGCGGCCCGGAGCGCTATGCCGTCCACGAGCGCGACGCACTCGGCGCGGGCGACGCCCTCGACGGCCCTGCGATCGTCGAGCAGGACGACTCGACCCTCGTCGTCGCCCCCGGCTGGCGGCTCTCGGTCGGCGCGGCGGGAAGCGCGATCCTCGAGCGGAGGAGCACGTGAGCCTCGACCCGGTCACGCTCGAGATCCTCCGCCACGCCTTCTCGGGCATTGCCGAGGAGATGGCCGTCGTCGAGTACCGCTCCTCCTTCTCGCCGATCATCCGCGAGATGCTCGACTTCTCCTGCGGCACCTTCGACGCGGAGGGCCGCATGCTCTCGCACGCCGAGCAGATCCCGGCCCAGCTCGGGCTCATGCAGTTCGCGCTCGCGGCCGCGCTCGAGAAACACGGGCGCCTCGACGAGGGCGACGTCGTCCTCTTCAACCACCCCTACCTGGGCGGCACGCACACGCCCGACCTCCAGGTCTTCATGCCGGCCTGGCACGGCGGCGTCCTCGTCGGGTACACGGGCTCGATCGCCCACCACATCGACATCGGCGGCCGCTATCCCGGGACGGAGGGCGCCGACAACACCGAGGTCTTCCAGGAGGGGCTCATCTTCCCGCCGCTCAAGCTCCACGAGCGCGGCCGGCGGAACGAGGCGCTCTACGACCTCATCGCCGCGAACGTCCGCGACCCGGAGGCGACGCTCGGCGACCTCGCCGCCCAGATCGCAGCCTGCCGCCGAGGCATCCAGCGCCTGGGCGAGCTCTGCGAGCGGTACTCGACGGAGACGGTCCTCGCGGCGATGGGGGGGCTGCTCGAGCAGACATCCGAGCGGGCGCGGGCCGAGTTTTCCTCCTGGCCGGGGCGCGAGGTTCGCGCGGAGGGCTTCCTCGACGACGACGCTCTCGCGCCCGGCGTCCCGGTTCGGATCGCCGCAGCCGTCCAGGTCCGGGACGGCAACCTCCACATCGACCTCTCGGGCTCCGACCCCCAGGTCGGCGGCGGCATCAACGTCCCCTGGGCGAGCGCGCACGCGGGCGCCTACTTCGCCGTCCGCTGCTTCGTCGGCGGCGACATCCCTCAGAACGACGGGCTCACGCGCCACGTCGTCGTGACCGCGCCGGAGGGAGCGATCGTGCGGCCGCGCTTCCCGGCCGCGGTGAGCGCGCGCCACCTCGCCGTCCAGCGGCTCGCCGACGTCCTCGTGGGCGCGCTCGGCGACCTCCTGCCCGAGCGGGCCGTGGCGGCAAGCCATGTCTCCTTTCCGGCGTTCGTCTTCCAGGCGATCGATCCTCGCACGGGCAGGATCGCGCTCCTCACGGACATCCTCGGCGGCGGCGGCGGCGCCCGCCCGGATGTTCCCGGCGACAATGCGATCGACTCCTACACCTCGAGCTGCGCGCTCCTCCCCGTCGAGATCGCGGAGATGGAGTACCCCTGGCGGATCGAGCGCACGGAGCTCGTCGAGGGCTCGGGCGGCGCCGGCCGCCAGCCCGGCGGCCTGGGCTTCCGCCGCGATTACACCCTCCTCGCCGAG
>JBGPNP010000201.1:0-5554 GCA_041487575.1 Gaiellaceae bacterium
GCCTCGTCCACGAAGAGGTAGTCGAGCGTCGAGTCCATCGGCTCGCGGGCGAAGAGCCACGCGGTGCCGGCGACGAGGAGCAGATCGGGCTCGCGGCTGGTGAAGGGGTCGATCGCCGTCTCACTCTCGATGAACGGCCCCTCGTAGACCGACTCATCGTTGTCGGACGCCTTCTTGAGCCCGCGGAAGCGCACCCCCTCCTCCTGCGCCGCCTCTTCAATCTCGCCGAGGAGGTTGTGGATCGCCTTGTGGCTCTGCGACGCGACGCCGACGCTCTTTCCCTCGCGCAGGAGGTGGACGATCAGGCGCGCGCCCGTGTACGTCTTCCCCGAGCCGGGCGGCCCCTGGACGAAGAGGTAGCTCCCGTCGAGCCCGAGCACGAGCGCCCGCTGCTCATCGAGGTCGGTCGTCTGGATCGGCGCGCCCGGCGCGCGCCCGCGGACGCGCGGGAGCTCCCGCGCGAGGATCGCCTCGAGCGCCGGGTAGCGGCTCGTCCCGTCCCGGATCGACTCGGCCAGGCGCGCGAGCGCCGCCCGCTGGTAGCGAACGTCGTAGGGGCCACCGGGGACGAGCGCCTTCGGCAGGGGCACGTCCTTGTAGCTCGGCCCGCGCAGGAGCGTGAGCCGCCCGGCGGCTGCGTCGACGTCGAGGATCGTCCCGGCGCTCTTCCCGGTCGCGGGATCGAACGCCTCGACCGGGCCGAGCCTGAGCTCCTGCTCGGGAAAGATGAGCGTGTAGACGAGCGACCTCCGCAGCGGTTCGGGCTCGATCCCGGGGACGGGCTCGAGGCCGCCGATCGACTCCGGGTCCTCGAGCAACTCCTCGGCGGACATGCCGAGCCGCTCGAAGAACCACCACCAGGCCGGGCGGGCCTCGCGCCGGTGGTACTCGAGGAGCTCGCCGGCGAGCCACCGCGGTGAGCCCTCCTCCTCGCCCTCGACGAGCGTGCGGCGGAGGGCCTCGTGCGCCTCGATCGCCTCGACGGTCTCCGCGGGGAGCTCCCGGACCTCGGGCAGCACGGGCCAGGGGAGATCGGCAGGCCGGTCCGAGACGAGCCAGTCGCGAACGGCGAGGGTCGCGCGGCAGTCCTCCTCGTTGTAGGCCTCGATCCCCTGGAGGAGCGCGTCGTCGCGCGTCGCGAGCCACTGCTCGTAGTCGAGGACAGCCTCGGCGCCCGCGCGCATCGCCGCCGAGCGGCGGAAGCCGGCGAGCTCCTCGACGAGCTTGAGCGAGTAGCTCGGCACGCCGGCCCGCAGGGCCTGCCGCAGCACCGTGAGGAGGTCGACGAAGACCTCGCGGCGCAGAAACTCGTCCACCTCAGCCTCGCGTGTCCCGTACTCGCCCATGAGGCGCTTGACGGCGGACGAGTCGTAGGTCCCGTAGTGGTAGACGTGCAGGTCGGGGAAGCGGGCGAGCCGCTCGTGCACGAGGTCGACGAAGTCCTCGAGCGCCCGCCGCTCGCTCTCGCGGTCATGCGCCCAGAAGGCGCGGTAGCTCCCGCTCTCGCACTCGAGGACGCCGAAGAGGAAATCGAGACCGCGGGCCGGCTCCCAGAAGGGGTCGCCCTCGAGGTCGAGGACGAGGTCGCCCGGCGAGGGCCGGGGCAGGCGCTCGAAGCCGCGGCCGGGCTCTCGCGCCTTGTGCCGGCGCTCGAGGCGGCCGGTCTCGCGCCGGAGGAGCTGGAGCTGCGCCTGCTCCCGGAGCCCGGCAAAGATCTCGTCGCGGAGCTTCGGCACCTTCGTGTCCTCGGGAGCGGCGGCGAGCGCGGCGAGTGTGGGGATGCCGGCCGCCTTCAGCCTCCCGACCTGGAGGCGGTAGACGCCGGCCACCTGGACGAGGTGATCCTCGGCCCGCCAGCGCGCCTCGCACTCGGAGCGGAAGGCGCAGTAGCCGCAGTGGTCGACCGGGTAGGGCTCCGTAGCGCGCCTGCTCTCGACGGCGGCGAGGAAGCCGCGGCGCGCGCGGCGGTGGTAGGCGGCGAAGTCGGCGAGGCGAAACGACGCGCGCTCGCGCGTCCCGAGCACGACTTGCATTTCCTCGGGCGCGACCCCCTGGATGCGCCCGACCGCCTGGCTGTAGAAGCAGAGCTGGAGCACGTGCGCCGGCTTCGGCCTCCGCGCAAGCTTCGTGTCGAGCACCTCGTAGCTCCAGGAGCCGAGCCCCGAGGGCCGCTCGATCCGCTCGAGGAAGTCGGCGAGCCCGCGCCACCCGTCGAGGACGAGGACGGCCTGGTAGACGAGCTCGGCGCCGGCCCGCATCGACTCCTCGGTGCGCCGCGCCGCCTCCTCGAAGTCGAGCTCCGGGCCGAGCCCGATCTCGACAACCTCGCGCCCCTCGGCGCGCAGCGCCTCGAGGAAGGCGCGCTCGTGCTCGTCCCCCTTGCGGGCCATGAGCTCCCCGTAGGGATCGGGGACGAAGTCCGGCTTCGCCCGGAGGCCGAGAGCGACCTCGCGCTCGAGCGCGGTCAGGTGCTCGCACTCGAGGTAGCCGCCGAGATCCGAGGGCGAGAAGAGGATACGGCCGTCGCGAGCCTGCACACCGGAAGTATCAGGCCGGCGGGGCGCGGTTCTTACGCGAAGTCCTGGACGAGCAGGGCCTCGACGGCGCCGGATCGCGCCAGCCGCCGGTCGGCGGTGACGAGCGGAAGTCCGAGGTCGAGGGCAGTGGCGGCCACGAAGGCGTCGGCGATCCGGCGTACGGGCCCGCGCGCCAGGAGGCCGGCAGCCGTCCTCGCCATCCCTTCTCGCGCCTCGGCAACGGTCACTCCAGGGTGCTGAAGAAAGGCATCGACGATTGCGACGACGGCTGGACCGCGGCGCATCGGGTGGACGAAGAGCTCCGCCACGCTCACGACGCCGACGACACAATGGAGCTCACCCAGCTCGACCGCCTCGAAGAGCGAGTCGCATGCGCGAACGAGATCCGGATGCGCACGGCGCTCGAGACGAAAGACCACCGGCGCGGTATCCGTCACGAAGGCGTCAGCCCCGAGCCTTCGAACGGCTGCTAGGAGTCGTTCTCCGGCCACGGACCACGAAGCTCGTCAAGGGTGGCAAGCGGGTCAGGCCCCCAAACACCGCGCAGCGGGTTGTCCTCTGACTCGAGGAACTCCTTCCAGCTCAACCCCTTCTCGCTCCCGACCTTCTCCACCAGGAGCGTGCCGGGCCCGACCGGGACCGAGACGACGAGGTCGCCTGGCTGGATCCCGACGGCACGTCGCGCCTTGGCGGGCAGGACGATCTGGCCGTTGCGGCTCACGCGCGTTGGTGCGGGTCGCTTGGTCGCCTTCACCTTGTCACGCCAGGATGCCACGGTGAGCCTCCCCGAATGTTGTAGAAGTGTGAAAATTCTACAACAAGTTGCGTCGTTTCACCCTCCGCCGCGCCAACGGCCCCCGGGTTGGAGGTCGGGACCTCCTCTCGGCTGCGCGACCTCGAACGAGCTGCCGGTCGCGGCCATGTCTCGCAACGCCAATTGTCGGCTGTCCCGTCGCCGGACAGGATCGAGGCATGTGGGAGACGCTCGATCCGGACGGCCGCTGGATCGTTCTCGACGAGGAGGCCTGGACGCACATCGTCTTCGACCATGACGACCTCAGCTGCAGCCCGAGAGACATCCTCCGCGCTGTCGAAGAGCCGGATCGCCGCATCCATGGGCGGGAGTCACACGAAGAGTGGCTCTACGCCGACGGAATCGGTCCTAGTCGCTGGGTGAAGGTGCTCGTACACTACGAGGGGGACGCCGGCCGCATTGTCACGGCGTTCGCGAGGAGGTCGTTCCCATGAGTCTTACGATCGGTGGAATCGAGTTCGACCGGGTCGTCTACGACGCCAAAGGAGACGTGCTCTACCTGCACGTCGGAGAACCGCGCAGCGCGGTCGACTTCGATGAGTCGCCGGAGGGGCATCACGTCCGCTTCGGCCCGAACGGCGAGCTCGTCGGCATCACGATCCTGAACGCTCGCCTTATCCTGGAGGAGGACGGGAAGATCGTCGTCACCCTGCCCGATCGCCGGCTCGAGACGAGCGACCTCGGCGACGCTCTCGCCGCGGCCTAGTCCGCCGCTCGCGCCGCCTCGGAGAGCGGCTGCACGACGAAAGCGAAGAGGCGAGGTCAGCGCTCGCGGCGCGGCGGGGTCTCGACCGGCCCGATCAGCCGCTCGGGCGTCCCGATCCTCCGCAGGAGCCGCGCCTCGTCCGGGTCGCGCGGGCGCTCGCGCCGGGTTGTCGGCAGCGCGCGGAGCACCTTCTCTGCCCAGGACTTCGCCCGCGGCCGATCGGCCTTCCACGATTCGTAGCTCTTCACTTCGCGCGCCATGGCCTCATCGTAGACGGCGCGCCGCATCGTGGAGCTCCCACGACTCGAGACGCTCGCCTCGTTCGACGCGCTCGGCGAGCCTCTCGATCTCCACGAGAGCGTCCGCCAGCCCCTCCAGCGCGAGGAGTGAGGCGAGCCGACCTCGCTCGAGATCCGATGAGTCGAGCAGCATGAACGCCTGCCCGAGCGGGTCGCTGTGGCCGGTGGCGACGAACTCGTGCAGCCGGCCGACGAGCACGTCTTCCGGGCGGATTACCCGGACGGGGCGTCCGCTGGCAACGGTGACCTCCTGAGCTTCGGCTCCCGGCTTGAGGAAGCTTCCAGGCGCCTCGAGGAAGAGCTCCGCCTTCGCAATCAGCCAGAACCGCCCTTCCCGCTCGAACCCGAGCGACCGGAGCCGCTCGTCGACGGCCGGCGACGACGGCATCAGGAGGTCGATGTCGCCCGTCAGGTAGGTGCCCGCCGTCCAGTACGCCACGGCGAGGCCGCCGACGACGACGGGACGAACCCCGAGGTCCGCGACCGCCTCCGACACGATCGCGACCACCTCGAGCTGCCGCTCGGTCTGGTCCTCGATCGCGAGCGCGCGTGCGAGCTCGGCCTTCAGATCGGGCATGGAGCCATGCTATGAGACGGGCGGGATGCCCTCAGACTCTCAGCTCGGTGAAGCCGGCCGCGGCGAAGTCGCCGTCGAAGGCGAGCGCCTCCCGGATCCGCAGCGACTTCATGAGCACGAAGCTCGTCGCGTCGACGAACGAGTACGGGCGCTCGTCGCGCCGGCGCAGCCAGCGCAGCGCCTCTTCCTCCAGCGCCTCGCTCACGAACGCGACGCGCACGCGGGGAGAGCGGTCGATGCGGTCGAGAAAGCCGACCGCGGCGCGATGGCCTGACCGCCGGCGCAGGAAGGTCCAGGTCTCCCCGCGGACGACGTTCGAGGTGAGCAGCGAGGCGTCGCCATGGCGCAGGAGCAGCTCGCGCGCCTCTGCATGGCGGGCATCGCGGGGCATGCCGGCCGCGATCCAGAAGGACGTGTCGACGAAGATCACGTTCCCGACGAGGGTCCGTACAGGTACGTGTCGATGTCGTCCACCGGCTCGCCGCCGGCGCACATCCCGACGATCTCCCAGAGCGGGTCAGACTCGAGCGGCGGGAGCGGCCTGAGCCGCTCGCCGACGTAGCGGCGGATAAGCGCCGCCTTCGACGTTCCCTCCTCGGCGGCCTGCCGCTCGAGGGCAGC
>JBGPNP010000202.1:0-5515 GCA_041487575.1 Gaiellaceae bacterium
AAGGCCGAGATCGAGCTCGACCGCAAGATCCTCGCGGATCTCGCGGTGTCAGATCCTGCGGCCTTCTCGAAGATCGCCGCTCAGGCCAAGGCCGCTCTAATCGCCCCCAACTGAATGAAGCACGGGCCGCTCGGGTGCTCTGGGCGGCGCGGTGCAGCGTCCTCGGTCGCGTCCATATCGGCTGGATATGGACGCTCCCTGCGTCCTTGCCTCGCACCACCCAGCGCACCCGATCGACGCGTGGTCATTCCCTTAGGAGCTCTGATCGCCTGATCACCTCCGCGTCCAACCAGCGCCTCAAGCTCGTCCGCAAGCTCCAGGCGCGGCGCGCGCGCGAGAAGCTCGGCCTCTTCGTGTGCGAGGGGGAGGATCTCGTCGAGGCGGGGCTCGCCGCAGGGCTAGTCCCCGTGGAGGCGCTCGTCGACGCCGAGCGGCCGGCGCTGGTCACGCGGCTTCCGGGGGCCGAGCTGGTCGAGCCGAGGCTCATGGCGGAGATCTCGACGCTCGGGCACCCGGCTCGTGTCGTCGCCGTCTTCCGCCGGGCCGACCTTCCCGCCGGGCAGGACGCTCCGACCGGGCTTGCCCTCTGGCGCGTGGGCGACCCGGGCAACGTCGGGGCGCTCATACGCGCGGCCGACGCCCTCGGCCCCGCTTTCGTTGCGCTCTCGGCGGGCTGCGCCGACCCGACGTCGCCGAAAGCCCTGCGAGCCTCGGCGGGGGCAATCTTCCGCGTCCCGCTCGCCCGCTACGAGGATGCGCCGCGGCCCTGGATCGGGCTGACTCCGCGCGCCGAGCGCCCGCTCTGGGAGCTGGAGCTCGGCGAGCGCGCGACCTTCGTTCTCGGCGCCGAGCGTGAAGGCGTGCCGGACGACACCGCAGCGCGCTGCGACTCGCTCGCGGCGATCCCGCTCGAGGCTCACGCAGAGTCCCTGAATGTCGCGATCGCGGGCGCGATCGCGCTCTACGAGCGGCGAAGGAGGACGGCGTGAGCCGTGAGCCGCCCGGCCGCCGGGCTCTCTAGCTTCCGGAGCGGAAGAAGGGGAACAGCCGGCGCCGGCGGACCCGGGCCTGCTCGAGCGCCTCCTTCTCTGCCTGAAGTCGGGCCTCACGCTCCGCGAGCATTTCGCGGATTCGCTCCAGGCGCGCGTCGCGCTCCGCTTCTTCCTCAGAACTCAGTCTCGGGATTTTCTTCTTCGCCATCGTCTCTCTCGAGAAGCCGGCGGATTCTCCTCAGCTCGTAGAGGATATCCGCGATCATCCAGATCGTCTTCATCGCGATTTCCTCGTCGATGAGCGGCGCCGATCTCCGCCAAGACATGCTCGAATCGTCGGCTGTCCGGCCGGTCGGCGCAAGATGTCTGGCCCGGCCCTTGTCAGCGCGGGACGCGGGCGATCCAGACCGAGTCCTCGCCGCCGATGAAGGGGCTGCGGTCGAACCAGCCGAAGCAGGCGACCACCTCGAAGCCCGCCCGCTCGAGCAGCGCCCGCCACTCCTCGGCCGGGAGCCAGGCGAGCTCCATCCGCGTCGCGCCGGACGTCCCACGCACCGAGAGCGTGAATTGCCGCGACTCGACCTCCCAGTCTGCGCGCTCCCAGATGCCGGGCTCGCGCTCGAGCCAGCGGCGCTGCGTGGCTTCGACGTCCTCGCGGCTCGGCGCGAACACGTCGAAGACGAACTGGCCCCGCGGCTCGAGGAGGGCGCGGACGGCGGCGAAGGCCTCGAGCCGCTCCTCGTCGGAGCGGAGATGGAGGAGCGCCCGGAAAGGACAGGTGACCAGGCGGACGCGCTCGGAGACGGGCGGCCGGCGCAGGTCTCCGAGCCGCAGGTCGAGGAGTGCGGCGACGCCGGCCTCCTCCGCGCGCCGACGGCAGATCGCGAGCATCCGCTCGGACGAGTCGACCCCGATCACCGGCACGCCGGCGAGCGCCGTCGGGATCGCGATTCTCCCGGTTCCGACTCCGAGCTCGACGATGGGCCCGCCGGCGGCGGCGGCCTCGGAGACGTAGAAGCCCACATCTTCGACGACGCCCAGGCTCCAGGGGTCGTAGAGCTCGGCGATCGGGTCGTAAAAGCTCACGGAAAGCCCGATGATACGCTCACCCGGTGGACGCAACAGCGCTCGCAAACGAAGCAATACAGGCGATCGCGGGCGCTTTGACGCTTGCGGAGCTCGACGACGCCAGGGTCCGCTACCTCGGGCGGAAGAGCCCGCTGAAGCAGGCGCTCAGGGACGTCCGTGACCGCGAGACCGGCATGCTGCTGAACGCCGTTCGCGAGTCGCTCGAGGCCGCCTTCGCAGCCCGGCAGGCGGAGCTCCAGCAGGCCGAGCTCGACCGGAAGCTCACCGAGGAAGCCCTCGACGTCACGCTCCCTGGCGAGGCGGGGACGCGCGGCAGCCTCCACTTGATCACACAGATCCGCCGGGAGGTCGAAGACATCTTCCTGGGCCTCGGCTACGAGGTCGTGGACGGCCGGGAGGTTGAGACGACCCGCTACAACTTCGACGCGCTCAACATGCCGCCCTGGCACCCGGCGCGCTCACCGCTGCACTCCCTCTTCCTGGACGGCGACATCCTGCTCCGTACCGAGACCTCGCCCTCGCAGATCCACGTCATGGAGACGCAGCAGCCGCCCGTCTACGTGGTCTCGCTCGGTCGCGTCTACCGGCGCGAGACGACCGACGCGACGCACTCCTCCATCTTCCACCAGGTCGAGGGGCTTGCCGTCGACCGGGGCATCTCGCTCGCCGACCTCAAGGGCACGCTTCTCCACCTCATGCGCGCGCTCTTCGGCGAGGAGCGCGCGATGCGCTTCCGCACGCACTTCTTTCCGTTCACCGAGCCTTCCATGGAGCCGGACGTCTCCTGCTTTCTCTGCGACGGGGCGGGCTGCGCCATCTGCAAGCACTCGGGCTGGATCGAGATGGGCGGGTCGGGCATGGTCGACCCGAACGTGCTCGAGTTCGTCGGCTATGACCCCGAGGAGTGGTCGGGCTTCGCCTTCGGTCTCGGGCTCGAGCGGATCGCGATGCTCCGCCACGGCTTGCCGGACATCCGCGACCTCTGGCAGAACGACCTCCGGCTCCTCTCCCAGTTCTGATGAGAGTCCCGCTCTCCTGGCTCCGAGACTCGGTCGCGCTCGAGATGCCGGTGGCCGAGCTCGCCGAGCGGCTCGCGATCTCGAGCTGCGAGGTCGAGCGGGTGATCCGTCGGGGCGTGGCCGACGAGGACGGGAACTTCGGCCTCTACCTCGTCGGCCGCGTCCTCGAGGCGGGCAAGCACCCGAACGCGGACCGGCTCCAGCTCTGCCGAGTGGACGTGGGCGAGCCGGAGCCGCGCCAGATCGTCTGCGGCGCCTGGAACTTCGGGGCCGGGGCCACGGTCGCGGTCGCGCTCCCCGGCGCGCGTCTGCCGGACGGGCGCACGCTCGAGCGCGCGAAGCTGCGCGGCACGCTTTCCGACGGGATGATCCTCTCCGAGCGCGAGCTCGAGCTCGGGACGGATCACACCGGCATTCTCGTCCTCCCGGACGGGCCGGAGCCCGGGACGCCGCTCGCCGACGTCCTCCTGCTCGGAGAGGACGTGCTCGAGCTCGAGGTGACCGGCAACCGCCCCGACCTCCTCTCGATCTACGGGATCGCGCGCGAGGTGGCCGCCCTCTTCGCCCTCGAGCTCGCGCCGCTGCCGGGCCGTGAGCCGGAGCCTGCGGGGAAGGAGACGCCCTCGATCGAGATCGAGGATCTCGGCGGCTGCCCGCGCTACATCGGCCGCGTCTTCCGCGACGTGCGCCTCGCCGCCTCGCCGCCGTGGCTCAAGGCGCGGCTCGTCGCCGCCGGGATGCGCTCGATCTCGAACGTCGTGGCCGTGACGAACGACGTCATGCTCGCGCTCGGGAGCCCGCTCCACGCGTTCGACCTCGCGCGCCTCGCGGACGAGCGGATCGTCGTCCGCCGTGCCCGGCCCGGCGAGGAGCTGCGCACGCTCGACGGCACCCTGCGCCGTCTCGACCCGGCCGACCTCCTCATCTGCGACGGCGCCGGCCCGATCGCCCTCGCCGGGATCATGGGCGGCGAGGAGAGCGAGGTCACGCCTGAGACCTCGGAGGTCCTGCTCGAGGCGGCGAACTTCGAGCCGGTGGGGATCCTCCGGAGCTCGGAGCGGCTAGGCCTCCGGACAGACGCCTCGAACCGCTGGGAGAAGGGCGTCGACCCCTATCTCGCCGGGCCCGCGGCCGTGCTGGCGACCGAGCTCCTCGTCAGGCTCTCGGGCGCCCGCTGGGCCGGCTCGGCGGACGTGCAGGGCGATCTTGCCGCCCGGCCGGTCGTGCGCTTCCGCCCCGAGCGGGCGAACGCGCTCAACGGCGTCGACGTCCCAGCGGACGAGCAGCGCGCCTTGCTCGAGCGGCTCGGATTCGAGGTCGCCGGCGACTGGACCGTGACCGTCCCGACCTGGCGCGCGCGCGACGTCACCCGCGAAGCGGACGTCGTCGAGGAGATCGCACGCGTCCACCTCGCCGAGGTGCCGTTCACGCTCCCGCTTCGCCGTGTGATGTCCGGCCGGCTCACGAAGGACCAGCGCCTGCGCCGCGTCGTCGAGGACGTCCTCGTCGGCGCCGGCTTCTCGGAGGCGTACACCTCGAGCCTCCAACCCGAGGATGACGACCCGCGCGCGCTCCGCCTTCCCAACCCGCTCTCGACGGAGCAGGCCTTTCTGCGGACGTCGCTCTGGCGCGGCCTCGTCGAGGCGGCTCGGAGGAACGTCGACGCTGGGAACGAGGGGATCGCGCTCTTCGAGATCGCGCGCGTCTACCTCCCGAGCGGAGAGAAGCTGCCGGTGGAGTGCTGGCGCGCCGGCGGCATCGTTGCGGGCAGCTTCTCCCGAGCCAAGGGCGCCGTCGAGACGGTGCTCGCCGCGCTCAAGCTGGAGGGGAGCTTCCGGCAGGCGCGGCGGGCCTTCCTCCACCCCGGCAAGGCGGCGGAGCTTGACGGAGGCTGGGTGGGCGAGCTCCACCCGGCGCTCCTGCCCGGCTCGTGGGGCCTCTTCGAGCTCGAGCTCGAGACGCTCTTCGAGCGGGTCCCGGAGCGGATCCTCTACCGCGACGTCATCACTTACCCGCCGGTCGTCCAGGATCTCGCCTTCGTCGTGCCCCTGGACGTACCGGCCGGAGAGCTTGCCGCCGCGGCGCGCGAGGGAGCCGGGGAGGAGCTGCGCGAGATGCGCTTCCTCTCCGACTACCGCGGAGCGCCGATCCCGGTCGGCAGGAAGTCGCTTGCCTTCCGGGTGGCCTTCCAGTCGTCGTAGCGAACGCTCTCCGACGAGGACGCGCGGGCGCTGCGGGAGCGGATCGTCTCGGCCCTCGCCGAGCGGTTCGGGGCCGAGCTCAGAGCCTAGACCGCGCGGCCGCCGAGGCGCCAGACCGGGCCCTGCGTCGCGACTGGCCTCGCGTCCGACAGGGCGCGCACGACCGAGAGCTCGCCCGTGATCTCTTCCTCGTCGAGCCGCTCGAGGCAGCGCC
>JBGPNP010000203.1:0-5514 GCA_041487575.1 Gaiellaceae bacterium
CTACTCGCCGGGCCGCCGCCGGAAGAGGGGAAGCCGTTCGAGGGCCTCCTCGAGCGGCTTCTCTCCGACGTCCTGCCCTACATGTACAGCACCGACCACCCGCGCTTCTTCGCGTACATCCCCGGCTGCCCGACGTGGCCGAGCATCCTCGGCGACCTGATCGCGGGCGGCTTCAACGTCTTCCAGGGGACCTGGCCCGCCGGGGCAGGTGCGAACGTCGTCGAGCTCGTCGTCCTCGACTGGTTCCGGCGCTGGATCGGCTACCCGGAGGAGGCCGGCGGGCTCCTCGTCAGCGGCGGCTCGGAGGCGAACCTGACGGCGCTTGCCTGCGCACGGGCGGTACGGCTCGGCGAGCGGTTCGACGACGCCGTGGTCTATCTCTCCGGGCAGACGCACTCGTCCGTCGAGCGCGCCGCGCGCGTCCTCGGCTTTCCGGCCGGCAGGATCCGGACGATCGCAGTCGACGACGGGTACCGCATGTGTACGGACGCCCTTGCGGCGGCCGTCGAGGAGGACGAGCGGGCCGGACTGCGGCCGCTCTTCGTCGCTGCGAACGCTGGAGCCACGAATACCGGTGCGATCGACCCCCTGCCGGAGCTCGCCGCGCTCTGTACGGCGCGAGGTCTCTGGCTCCACGTCGACGGCGCCTACGGCGGCTTCGCCGCGCTGACCGAGCGCGGCCGCGCCTGGCTCGCCGGGATCGAGCTCGCCGACTCGGTCACGCTCGATCCGCACAAGTGGCTCTACCAGCCTTGGGGAACGGGGTCGCTGCTCGTCCGCGAGGGGCCGCTCCTCGAAGAGGCGTTCCATGTCATGCCGGACTACCTCCAGGACGCCCGGGCGCGCGGGCGCGAGGTGAGCTTCGCCGACCGTGGCATCCAGCTGACGAGGCCGGCCCGGGCGCTCAAGATCTGGCTCTCGGTCCAGTTCTTCGGGCTCGCGGCGTTCCGCGGTGCGATCGACCGCGCCCTCGACCTCGCCGTGCTCGCCCAGGGACGAATCGAGCGCTCGCCCTCGCTCGAGCTCGTCTCGCCCGCGACGCTCGGCATCGTTTGCTTCCGCCGCGCCCTTCCGGGGGCCGGCGAGGAGGAGCACGAGCGCGCGAACGCGGCGCTCGTCGGCGCGCTGGCGAAGAGCGGCGCCGGGTTCGTCTCCTCGACGCGCCTCGACGGGCGCTACGCGCTCCGGCTCTGCGTGGAGAATCATCGGAGCGGGCCGGAGGACGTCGAGCGCGTCCTCGCCTGGCTCGAGTCGGCGCCGCTTCCGGGGTAGCAGCTCTCCTCAAGCCTTGCGAGGCGGGTGCCGATGAGGCATGAGGATGCACAGGCTGTGGCCGGTTCTCGCGCTGCTCGCGCTCGCCGCCGTCTTCGCCGGCTCGAGGACCTTCGAGGCGTCCCCGCCGGCCGCCGGAGCCCCGACCCCGGCGGGAAGCGCGGCAGCGGCGCTCCCCCAGCCCGCGGCCGTCTCGGGAGGCGAGTCCGCCTCACGGCGGGACGAGGCGCTCGTGCAGGAAACCGAGCGCGATTGGTCGATCAGCCAGTTCGATGCCACCGCCCGTTCCGGCGGCATCCCCGTCAACACGGCGGCCCCGGCGCCCGGGCCTGCTCCGGCGCCGCAGGGCGCGAGCATTCCCGAGGTCACCTTCTCGACCGCGAGCGGCCCGGGCTCGGAGTTCCAGGTCCAGACCGCCGACCCCACGGGGCAGACGTTCGGCTCGCAGCTCCCCTCCCCCGACGGCTCCCAGCCAGAGATCGCGCCGTCGGAGAGCGACACGGTCGTCCGCGGGGACACGAAGGTGAGGGCGGCGTTCTACTACCCGTGGTTCCCGCAGGCCTGGTCACAGGACGGGGTCTTTCCGTTCACGAAGTACCACCCGTCGCTCGGCTTCTACAGCTCGTCCGATCTGAGCGTCATCCGGGAGCACATCGACGCCATGCAGTACGGCCACATCGACGCGGGAATCGCGTCGTGGTGGGGCTCGGGGCACTACACGGACACGGCCTTCGCCGCGCTTCTCCAGGCGGCCGCCGGCACGGGCTTCAAATGGGCCGTCTACTACGAGGGCGAGAGCGTCGGGAACCCCACGCCGGGCCAGATCCGCTCGGACCTCCGCTACGTGCAAGCGAAGTACGCGCACGACCCGAGCTACCTGCGCGTGGACGGTCGCTGGGTCGTCTTCGTCTACTCGACCACCGAGGACCGGTGCGACATGGCCGAGCGCTGGAAGGAGGCCGCGCTCCCGGACGCGTTCATCGTCCTCAAGGCCTTCCCGGGGGCGCGGGACTGCGCCGCTCAGCCCGACGCGTGGCACTACTACAACCCGCTCGTCAACACGGCCGGCCTGGGCCCGGACTCCTTCGCCGTCAGCCCGGGCTACACGAAGCCGGGTGACGACAAGGCGGTGGCGCGAGACCTCGAGACCTGGAAGGAGAGCGTGCGCGCCATGGTCTCCTCCACGGCACGCTTCCAGCTCATCCTGACCTTCAACGAGTGGGGCGAGGGAACTGCCATCGAGAGCGCCGACGAGTGGGCGAGCCCGTCAGGCTACGGTGCGTACCTCGACGTGCTGCACGACAACCCCTAGCAGCGGCGTGCTGCCGGCGCGGAGCTCCGTGACCCCCGGAGATGGCTTCTAGGGCGGCCTCGGCCGGCCTTTGAGCTCGTAGGCCTCGGCGAGAGCCAGCCGAGGAGCTGCTCGTCGAGCTCTGCCTGACTCGCCAGCTTGACCGAGTGGGCGTAGAACGGACCGCCGACCCACTCGCTGCGCAAGAGGCGCGGGTCCCCGAGTTGCCGGTCGAGCACGAAGCCGACCCTGAGGTCGTCCCTCTGTGGGCGCGCTCCCGCGAAGTGCGCCCGGCCTGCGATGTTGATCCCCGATTTGAGGGCATCGACGCGGATAGGGCCCAGCCGCTCGAGCTCGCCGACGAGGCGGCCGAACGTTCGCCGGGACCTCCTCGGGCTTGCCCTCGAAGTGGCTCTCCACGGTCCGGGTCACGCAGGAGTGGCACTGGTTCCTCATCCTGAATTCGCGCCGGCACTCGGGGCAGCGCCACAGCGGGTTCTCGGTCTGGTTCACGACGCCGGGAGGGAGTAGCGGGCCGGCGGCGAGCGGGACTCAAGTTCAATTTGTATAGTTGCTGAGAAACGATTACCATTGGGGAGTGAACCGCTTGTCCACACTCTTGCTCGTACCGCTGGAAGACATCGTCGTCTTTCCGAATATGACCGTCACCCTCACCGTCGACGTCGGCGACGAGGAGCGCGTGCTGCTCGTGCCTCGGCACGGTAGCGACTTCGCGAAGGTCGGGACCGTCGCCCGCGTGGCCGACCGTGTCCGCCTGCCGGGCGGGGCGCGGGCTGTCGCGCTCGAGGGTCTCCATCGCGCCATCTGCGGAGCCGCGCACAACGACGCGCTCGGCCGTCTGCGCGTCGAAGTCGAGGAGAAGCCCGACACGCCGCGGGTCGACGGCAAGGTCCGCGAGCTCGAGCGCGAGTACCGCGCGATCGTCGAGGAGGTGCTCGAGATCCGCGGCGACGACGGTCGGATTGCCGCCTTCGTCCGCTCGATCACCGAGCCGGGCGCGCTCGCCGACACGTGCGGGTACGCGCCCGACCTCAGCTTCGAGCAGAAGGTCAAGGTGCTCGAGGCCGTGGACGTCCGTGCGCGTCTCAAGCTCGCGATCGAGCTCCAGCGCGAGCGCCTGGCCGAGCTCGAGGTGCGCAAGCGCATCCGCGAGGACGTCGAGTCGGGCACGCAGAAGCAGCAGCGGGAGTACATCCTTCGCCGCCAGCTCGAGTCGATCCGCAAGGAGCTCGGCGAGGACGAGATCTCCGTCGTCGAGGAGTACCGGGCGAAGATCGGCGAGGCCGGCATGCCCGAGCGCGTCCGCGAGCAAGCCGAGCGGGAGCTCGCGCGCCTCGAGCGCATGGGTGAGCAGAGCGGCGAGGCCTCGATGATCCGCTCGTACCTCGACTGGCTGATCGCCGTGCCCTGGTCGAAGCGCTCGGAGGAGCGGCTCGACCCCGTGCACGCGCGCGAGGTGCTCGACGCCGATCACGCCGGCCTCGAGGACGTCAAGGACCGCGTCATCGAATACCTCGCTGTGCGCAAGCTGCGCCAGGACCGCGGGATCGTCGAGGACAAGCGCTCCGGCGCCATCCTGACGCTGATCGGGCCGCCCGGCACGGGCAAGACGTCCGTCGGCGAGTCGATTGCCCGCTCGCTCGGGCGCGAGTTCGTGCGCATGTCGCTCGGCGGCGTCCGCGACGAGGCCGAGATCCGGGGGCACCGCCGCACGTACATCGGCGCTCTTCCGGGCCGGATCGTCCGGGCACTCCGCGATGCCGGGACGATGAACCCCGTGATCATGCTCGACGAGGTGGACAAGATCGGCGCCGACTGGCGGGGCGACCCCTCGTCCGCGCTGCTCGAGGTCCTCGACCCGGCGCAGAACCACTCCTTCCGCGACCACTACCTCGACGTCGAGCTGGACCTGTCCGAGGTCTTCTTCATCGCGACCGGGAACATCCCGGACACGATCCCGGGACCCCTCCTCGACCGCATGGAGGTGATCCGCTTCGACGGCTACACGGTCGACGAGAAGGTCGCGATCGCCCGCGGCTACCTCTGGCCGCGTCAGCGCGAGCGGAACGGCCTGCTCGAGGGCGAGGCCGAGATCGCAGACGACGTCGTCCAGGCGGTCGTGACCGAGTACACGCGCGAAGCGGGCGTCCGTCAGCTCGAGCGCGAGCTCGGGAAGATCCTCCGCAAGACCGCGACGCGAATCGCTTCAGGCAAGGCGGAGCCGCCGGTCACGATCGACCTCGAAGCCGTCCGTGACGCGCTCGGGCGTCAGAGGTTCTTCCAGGAGGCCGCCGAGCGGACGGCGACGCCCGGCGTCGCGACCGGCCTTGCGGTCACAGGCACGGGCGGCGACGTCCTCTTCATCGAGGCGACCGCGATGAAGGGCTCCGGCGACCTCATCCTCACCGGCCAGCTCGGCGACGTCATGAAGGAGTCCGCGCGGATTGCGCTCTCGTGGGTGCATGCGCACGCAGGTGAGCTCGGAATCGGCGAGTCGGCGTTCGAGGGCCACGTTTTCCACGTTCACGTCCCGGCGGGGGCGATCCCCAAGGACGGCCCGAGCGCCGGCATCGCGATGGCGACTGCGCTTGCCTCGCTCCTGACACGGCGCCCCGTCAAGCACACCGTCGCGATGACGGGCGAGATCACGCTCCAGGGTCGGGTGCTGCCGATCGGCGGGCTGAAGCAGAAGGTGCTGGCGGCGCGCGCGGCCGGCCTCACTGACGTCGTCCTCCCGGAGCGAAACCGCGCCGACCTCGACGACGTCCCCGAGCGCGTCCGCGAGCAGACGGCCTTCCATCCGGTCATGTCGGTCGCCGAGGTGCTCGAGCTCGCACTCGAGCCGGTGTCGCATGTCCAGGTGTCGTAGGTGCACCCCCGTACCCGAGGAAGTCCGCCGCGCGGCGGACCTCCTCGAGCGCCGCTGGCTC
>JBGPNP010000204.1:0-5486 GCA_041487575.1 Gaiellaceae bacterium
CCCGGCCTCGGAACGCCGCCGCGAAGCGGACGACGGAGGGGCCGACGCCGAGGTCGAGGAGGGCAAGGTAGACCGTGAGCGAGCCGATGAAGGCCCAGAGCCCGTACTCCGTCTTCCCGAGGTGGCGGACGATGATCGGCGTGATCGCGAGCCCGGAGACGAGCGAGGCGGCGTAGACCGCGTAGCTCGAGGCGAGGTTGCGGCGGACGAAGCGCAGCCGGCGCGGCGCGGAAGGGGGCTCTTGCGCCGCCGCCGTCAAGCCTGCGCCCGGCGCCTCGAGACGGCCTCGACGGCCTCGACGACGCCCTCGGCCCAGCTTTCGATCGAGTGGCCTGCTTCGACGCGCCGGCGCAGCTCCCGGCCGACCTCCGACCGCGTGGTCGCGTCGCTCGCGGCGAAGCCCCGCAGGACGCGGGCGAGGTCCTCCGGGTCGGCGCTCTTGAAGCGCAGCTCGAGGGGGAGCTCGCCGAGGAAGCCGTCGAAGTGCGGGTTGCAGGCGAGCACGGGGACGGCGCAAGCGGCCGACTCGAAGACGACCTTGTCGAGCGCCCCTCCGTGCGTCTGCCCCTTCGTCGGGTTCACGACCGCATCGAAGCCTCGCAGTAGCGTCGGAACGTCCCCGCGCGGAACGGGGGCCTCGAGCCTGACGCGGTCGCGGAGCGCCGGCTGGGCGATCGCCTCCTCCAGCTCAGCGCGGTGCCGGCGCTCCTCGTCGGTCGTCGTCGGGCCGCGCAGCTCGAGCGTCGCGCCGAGCCCAGCCTCGCCCGCGACCTCGAGAGCGCGGAGGAGCGTCATGAACCCCTTCGACGGCGACGTGCGCCCGAGCGCGAGCAGCCGGAGCGGCCTTCCGTTCGCGTCGGGCGCCGCCGGCCGCGGGGCGAACTCGGCGACGTCGATCCCGTGCCCGATGCCGCGCACCTTCGGGGAGTCGAGGGGGTAGGAACGGACGTCAACCGAAAGCGCCGCGTCGCAGAGGTGCGTCGCGAGCCGGAGCGTGCGGTCGATCGTCCAGTGCGTGTACCAGATGAGCAGCGGGACGCGGAGCGGCTTCGCAAACGGCGCTGCGAGGACGAGGTAGATCGGGCACATGTGCGCGATGACCGCGTCGGGCCGGCGGCGCAGGAGCAGCGGGACGAGGGCGCGGAGCATCCGCCAGCCCCGGCCGAAGCGGGTCGGCGCGGCCCAGACGGCGAAGGTGCAGTTCGGGGGTAGGTCGTGGCGCCCGACCCGGTCGCAGATGACGTGGAGCTCGTCCACGCGCCCGGCGAGCGCCCGCAGCTTGGCCACCGTCGCCCCGAGGATCGGGTCGTCCACGTCCACGACCTGGGTGAGGAAGACGATCCTCACCGACTCACGCGCCCCCGCGATTCTTTGGGGCACCCCGGCCCACCACCCGGCTCCGATCCTAACGGGGACATTCCTACGAGTGTGTGACCCACCGTGCCGGAAGTGTGGCGGCTCCGTGCCAACTTTCAGCGGCCGGCGGTTGCGAGCGTCCGGTCGACGAGCGACCTCACCCGGGCGGCGTAGTCGTCTGGGGACCACCTGAGGTCCTGGGCGGCGCGCAGGGCCGCGGCGCCCAGGCGCTCCGCGATTGCGCGATCGGCGAGCAGGGTCGCCATCGCCTCAGCGAGCGCCTCGATGTCGCCGCTCGGCACGAGGAGGCCGGTCTCCCCGTCCCGGACGAGGTCGGGGATGCCCCCGACCCGCGTCGCGACCACCGCCCGGCCGCGCGTGAAGCTCTCGATGATCACCCGGCCGAGGCCCTCGCTGCGCGACGGCAGAACCAGGAACGTCGAGTCGTCCATGCGGGCCGCGACGCCGCTCGGAGGCAAGACCTGGACGTGGTCGACCGAGTCGGGATAGTCGTCCCTCAGCCGCTCTACGAGGTCGAGGAGCGCCCCCCGCCCCACGACGACGAGGCGCGCCTCCGGGACGCGCGCGGCGACGAGCGGCCACGCGGCCGTGAGCGCACCGACGTTCTTCGACCGCTCGAGCATGCCCACGAAGAGAGCCGTAGGGCGTTCGGGCAGCGGCGCCGGCGGCTTCTCCGTGAAGGCCGACAGGTCGATGTACGCGGGGAACGACTCCACCGGCGGGACGCCCGCCTCCCGCTCGGTCAGGCCCGCCGTGAACGGCGATGCCGCGCGCAGCGCATCAGCCCGGCGAAGCGCGCGGCGAGCGGCCCAGTCCGCGAGCGGGGCGAGGAGGACACGGACGCGAGAGCCGCCGAGCCGCGTCGCCATCCGCCAGTCGCCGTATGTCTCCACGATGAGCGAGGGACGGCCGCGGCGGCGGAGGACAAGCGCGAGGAGCACGACGAAACCGAGGTACGGGCTCTCCGCGATGACGACCCCCGGCCGGAACCGCCGGACGAGCCGTGCGACGCGAAACGGCAGCATGAGGTAGTAGAGCAGCGGGTCGAGAACGCCCGGCCGCCGGCGAGCGAGCTGGAGCGAGCCCGGGCCGACCGCGGCCCGGAGCGGCCGCACTCCCCGTGGCGCGCGGCCCAGGATGCAGAAGTCCACCTCGTCCCGCAGCGCCCTGAGGGTCAGCTCCTCGGCACCCTCGAGCGGGACGGAGTAGGTCCGGCCCCCGACGACGAGGACCCGGGGCTTCTCGCCGCGCACCGCGCCGGTGTCGCGGAGGGTCGCGTCGACGAGCCCCCGCACCCGGGCGGCGTACTCGGACGGGGTCGTGTGCCAGTCTGCGTACCGGTCCTGGGCGGCGGCACCGAGCCCCGCTGCGAGGCCCGGGTCGGAAAGGACGCGGACAAGCGCGCCGGCAAGCGCCTCATCGTCGCCGGGCTCGACGAGGATGCCCTCGACGCCGTCCCGGACGAGGTCGGGGAGGCCGCCGCCGCGGCTCGCAACGACGCCTCGCCCGCGGGCGAAGCTCTCGATGACGACGCGGCCGAGCCCCTCGGCGCGCGACGGGAGCACGAGGACCGTCGACGCGTCCATCCGCGCGGCGACCGCCTCCGGATCCAGCACCGGAACGTGCTCGACACCCCCGGGGATCTCGGCGACGAGTCGGTCGACGACGTCCTGCCGGGCGCCCCGGCCGACGACGACGAGCTTCGCCTCCGGCAGCTCACGCGAAACCCGGCGCCAAGCCGACGCGAGGCCGTCGACGTTCTTGTAGGCCTCGAGCATGCCGACGAAGAGCGCCGTCGGGCGCTCGGGCAGCGGCGCGATTGGATTCGCCGTGAAGGCCGAGAGGTCGGTGTACGTCGGGAACGACGCGGTGACCGGGATCCCGCGCACTTCCTCGACGAGGCCCGCGGTGTAACGAGAGAGCGCGCGGACGGCGTCGCCGCGTCGGAGCGCCAGGCGGCTGACGGCGTCGCCGACCGGGGAGAGGATGCGCCGGGCCGGGGCGCCGTAGAGCCGCGTCGCGGTGCGCCAGTCTCCGTGCACCTCGACGACGACGCGCGGCCTCGGGCCGCGCACGAGCGCGCGGCCGACGATCGCGGCCGCCCCGGTGTAGGGGCTCTCGGCGACGATCGCGTCCGGCCGGAACTCCCTGATCTCGCGCCTGACCGCAAGCGGGCACCTGAAGTAGAAGAGGACGCCGTCGAGCAGCCGGAGGCGGCTCGGCGGCATGAGCCGGAAGCGCTCGTCCGCGAGCGGGCTGCCCGGCTCCGCCGACGCGAGGATCCGGTAGTCGAGCTGGCGCTCGAGCGCGTCGAACTTCTTCGCAAGCCAGCCGGGAAGCGGGAGCCGGTAGCGGGTCCGCCCGACGAAGAGCACGCGCGGAGGCGGCTCGGCCCCGGCCCGAACGTCCCTACCGCCTTCGCTCATGGCCGTTCTTCCTCTCGATATCCTCCCGAGCGAAGCGATGGGGCAAGCTCCCCCCGCGGAAAATGCGCAGCATTTTTCGCGGACACGAGCAGCGCCTCGAGCTGCCCGTAGACCTCCGTGGTCGTGAGCCCGGCGACGGACGGGGCCGCTCCGGCGGCGAGGCGCTCCCGCGCGGCGTCGTCCTCGACGAGCAGCCGGAGCGCGCGAGCGAGGCTCGCAGGGTCGCCGGGAGGCACGAGGAGGCCGTTGACCCCGTCCCGCACGATCTCGGGCACCCCTCCGACCGCCGTGGCGACGACGGGCGTCCCGACGGCGAGCGCCTCGACGGCGCCGTGCGGGAAGTTCTCCCAGTCGCTGGAGAGGACTGCCGCCTGTGCGCCCGCGAGGGCGCTGAGAACGTCCGCACGCGGCAGCGCTCCGGCAAAGGCGACGCGGCCGTTCACGCCCGACTCGCTCGCGTGCCGCTCGAGCGCAGCGCGCTCCGGCCCGTCGCCGATCACGAGGAGACGGGCTCCCGGGACCAGCGCGAGCGCGTCGATCGCCGTCCCCAGGGCCTTCTGCCGCGTCAGCCGGCCGGCGAAGACGAAGGTGTTCGGCTCGAGCGGAGAGGCCAAGACAGCTTCGACGGACGGCGCCGGGTTCGGCACGACGACGATGCGATCGGCGTCGAGTCCCCAGCCGCGCGCGATCTTCGCCAGGTACTCGCTCGGGACGACGACCCAACGGGCCTGGGCGAGCGCCCTTGTCCGCGCGCGCTTGAGCGCCCCGAGCCGCCCACCGCCGGCCGCGGCGAACTCCTCGAGCGACCCGTCGAAGAGGCCGAAGCGCTGCGCCCGCTCGTAGGCGGGGTCGGAGACGAGCTTCGCGACGAGCGGCCTCCGCGCGAGCGCAGCCGCCGCCGCGGCGGCGGCGTAGGTCGCGGTCGCGTAGACGACGTCCGCCCTCCGGGCCGCGTGCGCTCCCCGCGTCGCCACGAGGGAGTACCGGAGCGGGAACGGGAGGGAGCGCGAGACCGTCTGCACGGGGCACGGCCGCTCGGTCACCTCGCCGTCGGCCATCGTCACGACGTGGACCTCGTGCCCGCGCTCAACGAGGTGGCGGGCCAGCTCGGGGCCGTGCGTCGCCGGGCCGCCGACGTCGGGCGGCCAAATTCCGGTGAGAAGGACGACGCGCATCAGGGATCGGGACTAACCAGAAGGTACCCGGCCCGTCTCCTGGGCGCCCGTATCATTGGTCAACCTCATGGCTCTCCTCCTGCGAGATCGGGCCTGGCGACCTGCGCGCGACGTCCCCTTCCTAGTCCTCTCCGCCGCCGTCGTCCTCAGCATGATCCGTTCGGTCGACCAGCCGAGCGTCAGCATCTCGCTCGGCGGCACGCAGGTCTCGCTCGTGCCCGGCGACATCGCCCTCGCCGCCGTCGCGGTGCTCTGCGCCGCGCGGCTGCTCGGACGTGGCAGCCTCCCGAGGCCGGCGCGCGCAGTCACGTACGCGGCCGCCGCCTTCGCCTCCTGGCTCCTCATCTCCTCCGCGTTCAGCGGCTTCTCTGCCCTCGTCGGCGCAGGGAAGCTCCTCGAGTACGGTCTCCTCGGGCTCGGCGCCGTCCTCTTCGTGCAGCGCCGGGCGCACCTCTGGCTCCTCGTCGGCCTCCTCGTCGCCGTCACCGCCGCGGCGACGGTCTGGGCG
>JBGPNP010000205.1:0-5480 GCA_041487575.1 Gaiellaceae bacterium
CTGAGGGCATCGGCCTCTGCCGCACCGAGCACATGTTCATGGCCGAGGATCGGCTGCCCGTCGTGCGGGAGATGATCATGGCCGTGACCGAGGAGGAGCGCCGCGCCGTCCTCGAGCGGCTCCTGCCGATGCAGCAGGCTGACTTCGAGGGCATCTTCGAGGCGATGGCGGGGCTTCCCGTGACGATCCGACTCCTCGACCCGCCCCTGCATGAGTTCCTGCCGCCGCTCGAGGAGGCCGAGAGCCCGGAGATGGCCCGGCGGATCCGCGCCCTCCGCGAGGTCAACCCGATGCTCGGCACGCGCGGCTGCCGGCTCGGGCTTCTCTTCCCGGAGATCTACGAGATGCAGGTGCGGGCGATCGTACGGGCGGCGCTCGCCGTCGAGGAGCGGACCGGGAACGCGCCGCGCGTCGAGATCATGCACCCGCTCGTCGGGTTCGCCGAGGAGCTCCGGCGCCTGCGCCAGCTCACGCTCGACACGGCCTCGGCCGAGATGGAGCAGGCGGAGCGGCGGATCGACTACCTGATCGGAACGATGATCGAGTTGCCGCGGGCCTGCGTGCGCGCCGACGAGATCGCCGGGTACGCGGACTTCTTCAGCTTCGGCACGAACGATCTCACGCAGACGACGCTCGGCTTCTCGCGCGACGACGCCGAGGGGAAGTTCCTGAACCAGTACGTCGAGGACCGGGTCCTCGATGCGAACCCGTTCGAGACGCTCGACCAGAGCGGAGTCGGCGACCTCATGCGGCTCGGGATCGAGCGGGCCCGCTCGGTCAAGCCCGAGATCAAGCTCGGCATCTGCGGCGAGCACGGCGGCGACCCGCGCTCTGTCGCGTTCTGCCATTCGCTCGGCCTCGACTACGTGTCCTGCTCGCCGTACCGGGTGCCGCTCGCCCGGCTCGCCGCGGCACAGGCCGCGCTCGCCGAGGCGGGCGTCCGGGCGGTCCCGGTCGGCGGCTGACGCCTACGCCAGGCCGCGGGCCCGCGCGTACGCGATCGCGACGCTCGCAGCGGCGAGGGCGACGAGGCCGAAGACCTCGAGCGCGCCGATCCGGCCGTAGACGAGGTGCTTCCGGCCGAAGCCGGAGAGCGCGAGCATGGCGAGCATCCCGCCGACGAGGCCGCCGAGATGGCCGCCGATGGTGACGTTCGAGAGGACGAACGAGAGCGCGAGGTTGATCAGGACGACGACGAGCGCCGCGCCGCCGAACACGGGGATCTTCGCCCGCTCGAGGACGAGGCCGGCGCCGAGGATGCCGAAGACCGCGCCCGACGCTCCCACGCTCGCGGTGCCCGGAGACACGATGAGGGCTCCGGCGGCGCCGGCGAGGATCGCCACCGCGAAGACGCCGAGGAAGCGCCCGCGCCCGATCAGGGCCTCGAGCGGGCGGCCGAACCACCAGAGCATGAGCATGTTGAAGGCGATGTGGAGGAAGCCCGCATGGAGGAATGCGTAGGTGACGAGCCGCCACCAGTCTCCGGCGGCGACCAGGGGCCCGTAGAGCGCTCCGTCCTGAAAGAGCCGGCCGGAGAGGCCCCGGACGTTTCCGGCCTCGGCGATCTGGGCGACGAAGACCGCGACGTTCGCTCCGATGAGGACGCGGGTGACGATCTCTCCCGCGCCCGACCCTGCCGCGACGCGGGCCCGGGTCGCGGCCTTGCGGGGACCCGTCGGCGTGCCGGCGCAGTCCGGGCACTTGATCACGTGCTGGTAGACCATGCAGTCTGTGCAGATCGGCCGGTCGCAGCTCGAGCAGCGCACCGTCGCCTCCGAGCGGGGATGGCGGTAGCACACCATCGTCTGCGCGTGCTCGGAGGTAGGCACCGGTGCCATCGTATCCGGGCGGTGTAACGTCACGCCCCGTGCGCGTCGACGTCGCCTTCACTCCCGCCGAGCTGGCCGGCGCTCCGGTCGCGATCGTCGTCGACGTCCTGCGCGCGACGTCGACGATCTCGCAGGCGCTGGCCTCCGGCTACCGCCGCGTCCTCTGCTGTGAGGAGGTCGAGCAGGCGCGCAGCCTCCGGGCGGAGCGCGGCGAGGGCGTCCTCGGCGGCGAGCGCGGCGCCGTCCTCATCCCCGGCTTCGACCTCGGCAACTCGCCGCGCGAGTACGTCGAGCCGCGCGGCGAGACGGTCATCCTCACGACGACCAACGGGACGAGGGCCGTCGTCGTGGCTGCGGCCCTCTGCGAGCGCGTCCTCGTCGGCAGCCTTCTCAACCTCGAGGCCGTCGTGACCGCCGCGCAGGAGGGCGGGGAGGACGTGACCGTCGTCTGCGCCGGGCGCGAGGGCTCCTTCGTCCTCGACGACGCCTACTGCGCCGGCCGGTTCGTCGAGCTCCTCGGCGGGGAGCGCTCGGACTCGGCCGAAGCGGCCGTGCGCCTCGTGCGCTCCTACCCGAGCGTGGAGGAGGCGCTTGCGGCGAGCTCGAGCGCCGAGAACCTGCGCGCGAACGGTCTCGCCGCCGACATCGCCTGGTGCGCCCGGGAGAGCGTCTGCGCCGTCGTCCCGCGGTTCGCTGGCAGGGACGGCGTCGCCGCGGAGGTCACGCTCTAGCCCGCCTCCGCCGTTGCCGCCTCGGCAGCGCGGGCAGACCCGGATTCTCGCCGGACGACCACCGCGATCGACCCGACGACGAGCGCCGCTCCCGCCAGGACGTTGGGGCCGATCCTCTCCGAGAGGATCGCCCACCCGAGGAGCACGGCGACGAGCGGGTTCACGTACTGGTGCGTGACGACCTTGGAGATCGGCACGTGCTTGAGGAGCCAGACATAGGCGCTGAAGGCGACGAGCGAGCCGGCGACCGCGAGGTACGCGAGGCCGCCGAGCGAGCGCGCGGAGACGGCGCCGAGGTCGAGCCCGCCGGCCTCGCCGCGTGCGAGCCCGAGCGAGAGGAGGATCGCGCCGCCCGCCAGCATCTCGACGGCGGTCGTGAGGAAGGGATCGGCCGGGAGAGGCATGCGCCGCGAGACGAATGACCCGAGCGCCCAGGAGATCGACGAGCCCAGCGAGATGAGGACGCCGACCGCGCTCGCATGGGTGCCGGCCTGCGGGAGGACGACCAGCGCCACGCCGCCGAGGCCGACGATGGCCGCGCCGATGGTGGCGGCGGCGAGCCGCTCGCCCGAGACGAGCCGCAGGATGATGATCCACAGGGCGACGGACGAGGCGATGATGGCCGCGAGGCTCGAGGAGATCTTCGTCTCCGCCACCATGACCATGCCTACCCCGCCGACGAGGAGGACGGCGCCAGCGGCCACGCACGCGGCAAGCTCACGGCGGGACACCCGCGTACCGGCACGGCCCCGCCGGGCAAGGAGGAGCAGGTAGAGGAGGCCGCCGGCAGCGAGGAAGCGGACGCCGCCGGAGAGCATCGGCGGCAGCGTCTCGACGTTCAGCTTGATCGCGAGGTACGTCGAGCCCCAGACGACGTAGATGAGAAGGAGGGCCGCCCAGATGCTCCACGGGGACGGCGCCCCGGTGCCGGCCCGAGAGTCCACGCGTGTTGAAACGTACAGACGCCGTCTTTCGTGAGGGGACGGTTATCGTCCGGGCGTGACTGCGAGCGCGATCGCCCGGCAGGTGTCCTCATGGCCGGCGCGGCACTGGCTCGTCGTGGCAGTCGCGGCCGTCCTCGCCGCGCTCGTGCTCGGCGTGCCGACCGACCTCGTACCGACGCCGCTCTTCCGGCGCATGTCGCCGGTCGCCTGGTGGGACTACCCGATCTGGGCCGCTTCGGCGGCTCTCGCGGGCCTGATCGCGGCGACCTACGTCGCACCGGGCGGTGTCGCGGCCGGTCGGGAGAAGACCGCGCTCGGGGGAGGCCTGCTCTCGTACCTCGCCGTCGGCTGCCCGAGCTGCAACAAGCTCGCCGTGCTCGCGCTCGGCGCCGGCGGGGCCTCGAGCTACTTCGCTCCCGTCCAGCCGTTCTTAGGGCTCGCCGGGCTGGGAGTGCTCGCCGCGACGCTGGCCTGGCGGTTGCGAGGGCTCGCGGTCTGTCGGGTGGAACTCTAGGGGGCGCGCTTCGAGCCGGGGCCGCGCGGCCCCGGACCCTCGGGGACGAGCTCGTAGCCCGCGCTCCGATTGAGCTTCCTGGCCATGCTCGCCATCGACTCCGGGATCGGCGGGTCGTACTCGACCTCGGGAATGAGCTCGTAGCCCAGGATCCGGTTGACGACAGCGATGAGGCTCTCAGGCTTCTTCACGCCTCCAGCTTACTCCTCGCGGTGTTCTGGCTTATCGGGTCGGAGCGACTGCGGTAGCTACGAGAGGATCGAAGCAGCGCTCCTGAATCCTCATACTTCCAGCCGCCTTCTCACGACTGGTGGGATGGCGGGCAGCCGACCTATGCGCGCACGCCGGTCATGCTGCGCGCGATCGCGAGCAACTCTCGCTGGCGAAGGCCGTGCGTCATGAGGACGATCTCGTCGCCGCGCTCGTTCCAGTCGAGCGCGTACTCGCCCCAGAGCCGGGCGCAACCGGTCGGAGCGCAGAGCTCGGTAAGGCTGGCCGGGTGTCCGTGGATTCGCCAGACGGCGAGCACGGGCGGATTTCCGAGGTTGCCGCAGGCGTACGGCTTCCCCTCGGCGATCGTCAGAGTGGCCCCGTCGGCTCGGGCGTAGTCGGCCGTGAGCGACTCCTTGATTGTCAGGTCACAGTGGAGACGAGGGCGGACATCGCGCAGCACGAGGCCCAGCGTGGACGTCGGCGCGAGCACACGCATCGTCAGCCGCACGGCCGCGGTCACCCACGGGTTCTGCTCGCGCACGGGCCCGTAGGCCCGCACGATCGCTCCGCCGCGGGTGCAGGAGATCGCCCACGACGTTGGATTCTGTCCGACCGTGCAGCGCCAGGGAGCTGTCGCGGCACTCTCCCCTGGCGGCCATTCCGCCGCATCGCGTAGAACCGAGCACGCGAGACCGCAGCCGACGTTTCCGGCCTCGGCGCGAACCGTGTACGTGAACGTCCCCGCGACCATCTCGACGGAAACCGGAAGACAAGCCTTGTCGCCGATCTCTCCGCGACCCGCCGCCGCCGCCGACGACAGCAGAAGGGCCGCGCAGACCACGAGCGCGGCAAGCGCCTTGGCCCGTCCCCCATTTGGTCGCTCGGTCACACACCAACCGTAGATGGGCGTACGAGGAGCGGCAAGGTGCGACGGCAGCTGAGGCCGCTCCGAGGCTACGGGCTTGCTGGGCACGTCGGTTCGTCTGTTGCCCTTGAAGGGGAACGTCTGTTCGTGTAGAACATATGTTCCCATGCTCGCCTGCCTGACGATTCCAGCCTTCTCGCTCCGGGCCGCGCTCGCCGGGCGGCCTGAGCTTCGCGGGCGGCCGGTCGCGCTCGCGCCTGTACCGGGCGAGCTGCCGCTCGTCGGTCCGTGCACCGCCGCCGCCGAGGCGCAGGGCGTGCGGCCGGGGATGCGTCTCTCCGAAGCACTCTCAACCTGTCCGGCGCTCCAGCTCGTCGAGCAGGA
>JBGPNP010000206.1:0-5474 GCA_041487575.1 Gaiellaceae bacterium
CCAGGCGACGCCGGCTTCGATGACGACGACGCGGAGGCCGGGGAAGCGCTCGAACACTCCCTGGCAGACGAGAGAGACGAGGTGGGACATCGCCGCGCCCGGCAGGAGCGTGTGCCATTCGAGGTAGTAGGACGGGTAGCCCGTCGCCGTCGGCGGCGGGTTCGTTGCGAGCCCCTCCGCGCCGACGTGCACGGCGACCGGCAGCCCGAGTTCGGCGGCCGCCTCGAAGATCGGCAGGTAGTGGGGATCCCCGTAGCCCGCGCGCGCGCCGCACGAGACGATCACCTGGACGACGTCGGGGT
Organism: Gaiellaceae bacterium; assembly: GCA_041487575.1. Classification (GTDB taxonomy): domain Bacteria; phylum Actinomycetota; class Thermoleophilia; order Gaiellales; family Gaiellaceae; genus JBGPNP01. The sequence continues at coordinate 303 of JBGPNP010000206.1, forward strand.
TCGGGCCGAACGTCCGGATCTCCTCGGCGGCGCGGGCCGCGTCCTGCGTCGCGACGACGAGCGAGCCCTTGAGGCGCGAGTCGCGCGGAAGCCACTCCTCGCAGAGCCACCGGTTGTAGGCGGTCGCGAGCGCGGCCGCGAACTGCGGGTGCGCCATGCACGAGACGTTGAGAATGTCCTCGCCGGTGAGGATCGCGTGCTCGACCTCGTAGCGGTCGAGAAGCTGCTCGCGCATCGTCTCGTAGTCCGACCCGGGAACGCCGCCCGCCGCAGGCTTCGCGTCGTTCATGGTGAAGCCCGACGGATGGACCCACGGGTAGTTCGGGAGCTGGTACCCGGTGTAGCCGCCCACCTCGACGTAGTCCCGGAAGGCCGGGTCGAGCCAGGGGACGAGGTCGTGGAGGCTGTTGAAGTTCTGATGGACGTCGCAGTCGATCATCGGCTCCTCCTCAATTCTCGCCGCCGGCGGCGGGCCCGCACCAGTCGACGACCGCAGCGGCGAGCGACCTCGCCGCCGCGATCACCTCGTCGATCACGACGCTCTCGTCCTTACCGTGGGCGGGCAGCATCGCAGTGTCGGAGCCTTTCATCTCGTTCGCTCCGACGCCGAGGGTCTCACGTCGCGGATCTCCGGGTTCCACGGACTCCCGGGTCCATCACACGAGCTCGGGCCGCCCGCTCGTGAGCGAGCGGTTCGCGGCGAGGGAGACGAGAAGCGCCTCCTTCGCCTGCCCCCCGGTGCCCTGCTCGGGAGCGCGGCCCCGCTCCACGCGTGAGATGAAGTACTCGATCTCGGGTCCCCACGGGTCGACCGGGTCGAGCAGGACGACCTCCGGCTGCCCGCCCCCGCGCGGGTAAAGCCGGAGCCCGTGTGTGCTCGGGTCGACGCCGCCGATGTTGCCGCCGTCCTCGGCCGGGGTCGCGCGGAACGTGTACTCGGCGACGCCGCCCTCGGCGAGGACCCGGATGTTGCTCGAGAACGGGTAGGTGTCGGGCATCGCCATGCTTCCCTCCGCCGTCCCGACGGCGCCGTCGTACTCGACGATCGCGAGCACGTGGTTCGGGAAGTTCGTGTTTCCGAGCGCGCTCGCCCGTGCGTAGACCGTCTGTGGCTTCCCGAGGAGCCAGTTCATCTGGTCGAAATCGTGGATGAGGAGATCGACGGGGACGCCTCCCGAGCGGTTGAAGTCGGCGAACCAGTCGGCCCAGTCGGCCGGGGGCGAGAGACGGTGGGTCGAGATCGCGAGCGGCCGGCCCAGCTGCCCGGCCGCTAGGCGGCGCTCGAGCTCGACGTACTCCGGCCAGAAGCGGAGGACGAGCCCGACCATGAAGACGCGTCCGCTCCGCCCGGCGGCAGCGATGATCGCGTCCGCGTCGTCCGCTGTGAGCGCGATCGGCTTCTCGAGGAAGACGTGCTTCCCGGCTGCGAAAGCCTTCTCGGCGGCCTCGCGATGGAGGTCGGTCGGCAGGCAAACGTCGACGACGTCGATCTCGGGATCGGCGATCGCGGCATCGAGATCGGTCGTGAGCTCGGCCCCGAGCAGATCGGCCACCTTCTGCGCGCGCTCGGTCGAGCGCGAGGCCACGGTCTTCACGCGCGCGCGGCCGGCGAGCGCCTTGTAGTTGTTCGCGTGCGCGGAGCCCATGAAGCCTCCGCCGAGAATCGCGACGTTGATCATCCGCAGCTCCTAGTCGTCCGTGACGATCCCGTCACACTTTCGCGATCCTTTCGGCACACGTTTTCAGTGGGCTCCATCCCTGTCCCCTCCTGCGTTTGCGACCCGAGACATGTCCTCGGGTCTGACCCCGAGGCATGTCTCCGAGAGCCATGGCTGCGCATCTTCCTCAGTGAGCTTTCAGGAACTCGTGGTTCAGCCGGTTGAACTCGTCCGGGATCTCCCAGAACGGGGCGTGGCCCATCTTCGGCCAGATGTGGAGGCGCGCCTTCGGCATCCGCTCCTTGATCGCGGACGAGTGGTAGGGCGGCGTCAGCAGGTCCGACTCGCCGACGGTGATCAGGGTCGGCGCTTCGATCTCGCCCAGCCGGTCGAACTCGTCGTGGGCGATGCACGCCTCGGCCTGGTCGCAGAAGGCCTCGGGGCTCTGAGGGAAGGGCGCTTCCCGGGTCTGCCGCTCGAGCTCCTCGATCGCGCCCGCGCGCTCGTACCACGTGGGCGTGAAGACCCAGAGCCAGAGCTGGCGCGAGAGGTCGAGCGGCGACACCGCCCGTGCGATCGCCTGCCAGCTCCGGAAGAGCGAGGCGAGGTACCGGTCGCAGCGCCCCCATGTGCAGTGCAACACAAGAGAGCGAACGAGCGCGGGGTGCCGCAGCGCCAGCTGCTGGACGATGATCCCGCCCATCGAGGCGCCGACGACGTGCGCTCGCTCGATCCCGAGAGAGCGCAGGAGCGACGCCGCGACGTCCGCAAAGAGCTCCGACGTATACGGACCCGGCGGCCCCTCGCTCCGCCCCACCCCCGGGTTGTCGAAGACGACGACGCGGAAGCGCTCGCGGAGGAACTCGGTCTGGAGCCCCCAGGCCGTGTGGTCGGCCCCGAGCCCGTTGACGAGGAGGACGGGATCGCCTGCCCCGTGCTCCTCGTAGAAGATCCGCCGCCCCGCGAGCTCAGCGAACGGCACCGCGCGGCCTCCGCGTCCGGAGGTAGCGAGCCTCCAGCTTGTCGTGCACGTCCTCCATGTCGCGGAAGAGGTCGACGACCGCGCGGGCGCACCACCCGAGGAACTCCTCACCCTTCGCCGCCGTCGACTCGCTCGGCTTCCCCCAGACGCCGCCGCCGTCCTCGAGCAGCGACCAGAACGACCCCGGCGTGGCGAGGAAGAGGGGGTCGAGCAGCGCGAACGGCGACGTGCGGAGCGGCGGCAGCTCGGGCGTGAAGTCGCGTACACGCTCCATGTCGCAGAGCTCCTCGTTGATGGCGAGAACGATCGACGTCTCGCCGACGTTCGCGTGGATCCCTGCCGAGCCGGACAGGTACGCCTCCGTCTCCTCGGGGCGCAGCCCCGCCCAGTACGGGAACGGGTAGATCCGCACGCCTTCAGGGAGCTCGTCGTGGAAGCGGGCGACCGCGAACTCGAGCGCGTGCGAGTTGCAGTAGTGGCCGTTCAGGAGGACGATCCGCGTGAAGCCGACGTCCGAGAGCGAGAGACAGACGTCGCGCACGAGGTCCATGAACGTGTCCATGCGGAGGTGAACGAGCCCGTGCGCGCCCCGGTGGTCGTGCGCGATCCCGAACGGGATCGGCGCGCCCACGATCGCCTCCAGCTCGGGCGCCGCGCGCTTGGCAATCTCGAGCGGGATGTAGACGTCCGTCCAGAGCGGCCCGTGGTCGCCGTGGTCCTCGGTCGAGCCGACCGGGACGATGACCGTCCCGCCGCCGCCCTCCAGGTACTCGCGCACCTCGAGGTTGGTCATCTCGGGCATGAAGATGGAGCGGGCCATGCCGGCCTCCTTTCCGGCCTAGGAGAGGCCGAGCGACTTCAGGTGCTCGTACGACGTCTTCATTGCCGCGTCCACGTCCTCGAGCGGCGGCCACGGCTCCCCCTGGAACTCGAGCTCGACCGAGTACGGCCCCGTGTAGCCGGCGTCGCGGAGGATCTGGAGCACACGGCCGAAGTCGACGACGCCCGTCCCCAGCGCCCCGAAGTTCCATACGCCTTTGCCGCCGGTCGTGTCCTTGAGGTGGACATGGACGAGGTGGGCCGCGATCTTCGGGATGTCGTCCACGGCCTTGACGTCCGCGTAGAACTCGCAGTTCGCCGTGTCGTAGTTGACCTTGACCGAGTCGCGCCCGATCTTCTCGAGCAGCGGGAGGGTCTTCTCGCCCGAGGCCATGATGTCGCCGTGGATCTCGAGCGCGACCACGATGCCATCCGCTTCGGCTGCATCCGCGAGTGCGCCGATGTTGGCCAGGAAGGCGACCTCGCTCTCCTCCTGGCTCGCGTGACCCCCGACGGCGGTGTTCACGATCGGGATCCCGTACCTCGCCGCCCAGTGCACGGCCTTGATCCCGTGCTCGAGCCCCTCTTGCGTCGTCAGGTCAGAGTGGCCGGAGAGCGAAACCGGAGCGAGACCGTAGTGATCGAGCTTGCGCCTGACCTCGTCGACCCCGTTCAGCACGACGTGCTCGGTCCAGCCGGGCACGGCCGAGAGCTCGACGTGCTTGAACCCCGCCTGGGCGATCCCGGCGAGAGCCTCCTCGAAGCCGTAGCTGTGGTAGCTGTTCGTGTGGCCGGCGAGCTGGTTGTCCATGTGGCTCCGCACATCCTCTCAGTGGTCTTCTCGAGTGAGCCGGTCCTTACCACCGGAGCTCGGCGTCAGTCAAGCCGAGACCCGACTCGTCGACGGGGAAGAGCGGCCGCGGCGCGTTCCGACACTGCAGGGTCTCGAGCCGGCACCTGCAGATGCCGGGAGCGCCATCTCCCTCCTTTCCGCGTCCTGACGCGGGTGATAATGATCGCGCGCTTCGAACGCGCGGCCAAGACCATGGAGACGTCGATCTTCGCCTTCGCCACCGACATCCAGGACGAGGGCCTGGAGTCGGTCCTCGACAATATCCAGCATCGGGGCGGGATGAGCGGCGTCACCCTCGCGGCCGTCTACCACGAGGCGCGCGACATCTTCCCGCACAACCCGGCGGGCAAGATGCGGTTCCTCGAGCCTGGCGCTGTCTACTTCCGCCCCGACCCGGCCCGTTACCGCGGCCTCGCGATCCAGCCGCGCGTGAGCCGTCTCGCGCAGGAGACCGACGTTCTCGCCGACCTCTGCGCGGCCGCCGATCGGCGCGGCCTCGCAGTTCACGCCTGGACGGTCTTCCTCCACAGCGACTGGGTCCGGAACGGGCACCCGGACTGCGCCGAGCGGAACGCGTTCGGAGACCCGTGCCTCACCGAGCTCTGCCCGGCGAATCCCGAGGTTCGCGCCTACGTGCGGGCGCTCTCCGCGGACATCGCCCGCTACGGGGTGCGAACGATCGTCGCCGAGTCGCTCCACTACCACCCGCTCGAGCACGGCTTCCACCACGAACGGTACTTCCTCGAGCTCGGCGCGCGCACCCGCTTTCTCCTCGGCCTCTGCTTCTGCGAGCACTGCCTCGCCTTCGCGCGGTCGCGGGGAGTCGACGCAGACGCCGTCCTCGCATACGCACGGGCCGA
>JBGPNP010000207.1:0-5470 GCA_041487575.1 Gaiellaceae bacterium
CACGAGCGCTACGGCATCGATCCCGAGCAAGTTCCGGACTTCATCGCGCTCCGCGGCGACCCCTCAGACCGGATCCCCGGCGCGCCCGGCGTCGGACCGGCACGGGCCGCCTCACTCCTGCGCAAGCACGGGACGCTCGAGGCGGCGCTGACCGCGGGCGGCTTCCCTGCGCAGGCGGACGACCTGCGCCGCTACCGGGAGATCGCGACGCTTCGCCGCGCCGCCCCGATCCCGCAGCTTCCGGACGCCGAGCCGGACTGGGCGGGCGCGGCGGATCTCGCCGAGCGCTGGGGCCTCAACGGGCTCGCGAAGCGGCTGCGCGAGCGCTCTGCCTAGGAGAGGAGCACCACGTGCACCTCGCCGGGTCCGTGGACGCCGACGGTGAGCTCCTGCTCGATGTCGGCGCTCCGGCTCGGGCCGGTGACGATCGCGAGCCCGCTGGGGAGGTCGGCGCCGAGCGCTTCGAAGAGCTCGGCAAGGCCGGGCAGGATCCGGTCCTCGCGCAGGAGCGAGATGTGAACCTCGGGCAGGAGCGAGCGTGCGCGCGGCTCGGACGGTGAGGCGGCGAGGACGACCGAGCCGGTGTCCGCCAGGCCGTAGAGCGCCTCCGAGGCCTCGGCGCCCTCGATCTCCGGCACCGTACTGCGATGCACGTGGTAGCCGGCCGTCTCCGCGTTCTTGACGAACTCGTCGAGGAGACTCATGAACCAACCTCCTCCTTGTCATCCTCCCGAGCGAAGCGAGCGGACAAACTGGCCCCGCGGAAAATGCGGAGCATTTTCCGCGGATAGCTCATCGGCGGTCGCGGAAGCGGCGGCGGGCGAGCGGCGGGAGCTTGCGCCCGGACGCCCACACCTTCCCCGGGCCCACGCGCCCTCCGAGCGGCTGTCCGAGCCGGGCGACAGCCGTCGAGAGCCGGTAGCCCCACGGACGCGACCACGCATACGACCAGAGTGTGAACGCGATGCGCTCGCGCCAAGACGTCACGCCGCGGTCGACGAGGTCCTTGCGCAGGTCGAGGAGGTACTCGTGGAGTGGGATCTTCACCGGGCACGCGGCCGAGCAGTGCCCGCAGAGCGAGGAGGCGTGCGGGAGCGAGGACGCGCGCTCGAGCCCCACGAGAAGCGGGACGAGCACAGCTCCCATCGGCCCGGAATAGACCGGCCCGTAAGCCTCCCCGGCGGTCTTGCGGTAGACCGGGCAGACGTTCAGGCAGGCGCCGCAGCGGATGCAGCTCAGCATCTTCTCGTAGTGGGTGCCGAGGAGGTTCGAGCGGCCGTTGTCGAGGACGACGACGTGGAACTCCTCCGGGCCGTCGACCTCGCCCTCGCGCCGGGGCCCGGTGCAGAGCGTCGTGTAGACGGTGATCTTCTGCCCCGTGCCGCTGCGGGCGAGGAGGCGGAGGAGGACGGCGAGGTCGGCGAGCGTCGGAACGACTCGCTCGATGCCGGTGATCGCGACGTGGACGCGCGGGAGCGAGCTGCAGAGGCGCCCGTTGCCCTCGTTCGTGACGAGGACGACGGAGCCCGTCTCGGCGACGAAGAAGTTCGCGCCCGTGACGCCGACGTCGGCAGTGAGAAACACATCGCGAAGCTGACGGCGCGCTGCCTTCGTCAGCGCCTCGAGCTCCGCCTCCACCGGCCTCCCCTCGACGCGCGAGAAGAGCTCGGCGACGTCCTCCTTCGTCTTCTCGATTGCCGGCGCGACGATGTGAACCGGGTGCTCGCCGGCGAGCTGGAGGATGTACTCCCCGAGATCGGTCTCGACCGCCCGGATGCCGGCCTCGGCAAGCGCGTCGTTCAAGCGGATCTCTTCGGAGACCATCGACTTCGACTTGGCGACGAGCTTCGCGTCCACTCGCCGGCAGATCTCGACGACGCGGGCGTTCGCCTCGGCGGCGGTCTTGCAGAAGTGGACGTGGCCGCCGCGGCTCTCGACCGCTCGGCGAAAGACGTCGAGGTGGCGGTCGAGGCTCGCGATCGTCTGCGAGCGGATCTCGCGGCCTTGCTCCCGAAGCGCCTCGATGTCCTCGACGCCTGCCCAGGCGGCGGTGCGGAGATCGAAGAGCCGCTGCGTCGAGAAGTCGATCGCTTCCTGGACGTGCGCGTCGGCGAGCTTCCGCCGCGCCACCTGGCGGAATCGCTCGGGCGGCTGGGCGATCTCGTCGCTCATGGGCCGCCCGCCGTGCGATGATCCTCCCGAGCGAAGCGACGGGACAAGCTCCACCCGCGGAAAATGCGCAGCATTTTTCGCGGATAGCTCATGGAAGCGCTCCACGGGCGAGCGCCGTGGCCAGGTGGACGACCGGCAGAGCGCCGGTACGAGCGGCGCGACCGCGGAGGTGCATGAGGCAGCCCGGGTCGGCGGTGACGAGGGCCTCGGCCTTCCCCGCGCTCGCGAGCTTGTCGTCCGCCATCGCGACCGAGACCTCGGGCTGGCGCACCGAGAACGTGCCGCCGAAGCCGCAGCAGAGGTCGGGCCGCCGCAGTGGGACGAGGGTCGCGCCCGAGGCCTCGAGCAGGCGGCGCGGCGGCTCCGAGATGCCCAGCTCCCGGAGCATGTGGCAGGAGTCGTGGTAGGCGAGCGTCCGGCCCTCGTTCCGCCTCGGCACGGCGACGCCCTCGCGGCCGAGGAAGGCGGAGAGCTCCCAGACGTCGTAGGGCGCCGAGCCTGTGAGCTCCGGCAGGTAGTGGGCGACCATCGTCGCGCACGAGCCCGAGGGGACGACAACCGGGGCCTCGCGCGAGAACGCGCGCACGAAGGTGCGGGCGACGCGGCGCGCGGCGGCGCGGTGGCCCGCGTTGAAGGCGGGCTGGCCACAGCAGACCTGGGCTCGCGGGAACTCGACCTGGTAGCCGGCTTCGAGAAGAAGCGTCTGCGTGTCGGCGACAGCGTCCGGGAGGACGAGATCGCCCAGGCAGGTCGCAAAGAGCTGGACGCGCTTCGCCACGCCGGGGAACGTATCTTGTGGCTCGCCCGGCCGTCATGAGACCCCTCGTCAGCCACCCGGACTTCGCCCGCCTCCACCCGACCGGGGGGCACCCCGAGCGGCCACAGCGGATCGCCGCTCTGCACGCCGCCTTCCCGAAGTACGTCGAGCCCCGGCCGGCGACGGTGGCGGAGGTCGTCTCCTGCCACGACGCCGGCTACGTCGAGCTCGTTCGCACCGTCTCCGAGAGCGGACGCACGGCGCGGCTCGACCCGGACACGGTCTGCACGCCGTCCTCGTACCGGCTCGCGCTCCTCGCGGCAGGGGCGGCGATCGAGGCGGTCGAGCGGGAGGGGTTCGCGCTTGCGCGCCCGCCGGGCCACCACGCGCTCCCGGGCCGAGCGATGGGCTTCTGCCTCTTCAACAACGTGGCGATCGCGGCCCGCTTCGCGCAGCGCGAGCTCGGCCTGCACCGCGTTGCGATCCTCGACTGGGACGTCCATCACGGCAACGGCACCCAGGACATGTTCTGGGACGACCCGTCGGTCCTCTTCGTCTCGCTGCACGAGTGGCCTTTCTACCCCGGTACCGGCGCTCCGGGGGACGGCAACGAGACGACGGTCAACGTCCCGCTCCCGGCCGGGTCCGGGGACGAGGCGTATCTCGAGGCGATGGAGCAGGTCGTCGAGCCTGCGATCAGGGGGTTCGAGCCCGAGCTCCTGCTGGTCTCCTCGGGCTTCGACGCGGCCGCCGGCGACCCGCTCGCGGACATGCGCCTGAGCGCGGCGGGGTTCCGCGAGCTCGCGCGCCGTGCCAGCGGCCTGGCGGCGCGCCGCGCGTATATCCTCGAGGGGGGTTACGACGTCGACACGCTGCCGACGCTCGTCGGCGCCGTGCTGGAAGGCGATGGAGGTCACTGAGCAGACATTCGAGCGCGATGTTCTCGAGCGCTCCCGCAGCATCCCGGTTGTGGTCGACTTCTGGGCCGACTGGTGCGGCCCGTGCAAGACGCTCGCGCCCGCGCTCGAGGCGGCCGTGGCCGAGCGGGACGGCCGGATCGTGCTCGCGAAGGTCGACGTCGACGCGAGCCCCGGACTGTCCGAGCGCTACGACATTCGCAGCATCCCCGCCGTGAAGGCATTCCGGAACGGCTCGGTCGTGAAGGAGTTCGTGGGCGTCCAGTCTCCCGCCTCGATCGCCGACTTCCTGGACGAGATCGCGGGCCCGTCACCCGCGGAGCGACTCCTCGAGGAGCTCGCGGGGAGCGGCGAGTTCCCGCAGATCCTCGGGCCGCTCGCGGAGGGCGATTACGAGCGCGTGCTCGAGTGGCTGCTCGACGAGGCGGTCGAGGCCGACCGCGAACGGCGCGAGCGCATCCGTCAGGTCATGGTCTCCGTCTTCGGCGAGCTCGGCCACGACCATATGCTTACCGAGCGCTACCGCCGGCGGCTCGCGACCGCGATCTACTGAGCGTCGCCGGCGGCGCGCAAGTCGCGCGCCTTCCGTTTCGCTTTCGTCACAGGAACTGTCCCGAAAGGCCGATGATTTCGGCGCGTCCTCGCCCTAGAGTTTTCTCTGGACGCGAGAGCCCGCGCCCGCCGCGCTCCGGAAGGAGGTGAATGATGAATGCTCAGGCCAATCTGCATCCTGCTCGTCGCCGGTCTCGCCGCCGGGGCGCTCGCGGGCTCGGCTCTCGCCAAGCCTCCGGGCGGCCTCCCGGAGGGCGGCGCCCTCGTCACGGAGATGGACGCTCACGGCCACTCGCAGGGCCCGGCGCACGAGGCGAGGCCTTCGGCGCGGAGCGAGGCGGACGACTCAGCCGAGGCGAGCGCACGTACGACACAGGGGCGGCGGTCGCTCCAGTCGTACTCCGGTTGTCTCCAGGTGGACGCCTGGAAGAACAGCTACAGCCGCCTCTTCGGATCGCTCGTGTACCGCTGGCACCAGGTGAAGTACTGGTGCTGGCAGGGGAACCGCATCACCTCGGTGAGCGTCTCCGCCTACCCGACGAACGTCGATCCGAACTGGTACTACCGCGGCCTCGCGTCGAGCGCAGACAACTACTACCTGTGGTGCTGCGGGATCTCGACGAGCGGGCACTACTCCCTCCGGCAGGCGAGGATGGAAAACTGCGTCCTCAAGTACGGCTGCATCGGGAGCGAGTACCCGTGGGTCAAGATCTGGGCCCGCGGCGACGGCAGCTACAGCTACTCGTACGGGTCGTAGGCTGACGTGCCCGGACCGAGAATCCCGTTCGACCTGAAGTGGAGCGAGCGCCTTTGGCTCTTCCTCGCGATCGTCTTCGTGCTCCTCGTGGCCGGTGCGATCGTCGAGGCGCTGCGCTAGGCCTCGCCGCCTGGAGGAGGGCCGTGCCCGCCGGCCCCCTCCGGCCGCTACTGGACGTCAGCGGGGTAGGAGCCGAAGACGACGAGCTGGCGAGTGATCCCGGCGAGCTCGGCGAGGGTCTCGCTGACGATCGGGTCGAGCGGATGTCCGGCGAGCACCGCGTCGAAGCGGTAGCGCCAGGGCGTGTGCGGGATG
>JBGPNP010000208.1:0-5452 GCA_041487575.1 Gaiellaceae bacterium
GAGACCTGTGAGCGTCCCCGTCGCCCGCCGTCCGAGCACGGTCTCGATCTCGACCTCCTCACCGACTCGGGCGCCTGCGCGCAGGAAGCCCTTGAGGCGCACCTCGAGCGGCACGCGCCTCGTGTCGTCGGGAAGCGGCGCGGTGCGCTCGTCCGGCGCGAGCAGCACGAAGCGGATCTCGCCCCAGTCGCCCTTCCGGCCCGCCTCCCCTCCCACGCCGTCGATCGCCCGCCGCTACTCGTCCAAGACCGGCTCGGGGGTCATCGCAGACCGGCGGATGTACACCATCCGGCACACCCCGTCGCCGAGCGAGCGGAACTGATCTTGCGTGACGAAGAACGTGTCCCAAAGGCCGAGCGCCTTCAAGAGCGCCTGGTAGTAGTTGGCCGAGGTCGGGCCGATCGTCTTCTTCATCATCTCGCTCGCGGCCTCCTTCCCGTACATGTCGACCATGTTGTCGAAGAACGGGCAGGTGGTGATGACCGTGACGAGCTTGTCGGCCGTCTGCTCGACCTCCTCGACCTCGCAGCCGATCGCTTCCCAGTAGGCGCGGTTCAGCTTGGCGAGGTCGTCGATCGTCTTGAACTCCTGCATGCCGATCGTCGCCTTGATCACGTCGAGGAAGCCGAGCGCGAACCCCTCCCAGACGCGCGAGTACATGATCACCCCGTCCCGCGCGCCGTAGAAGTCCTCCCACACGCGCCACATCTGGTGGTCGTGCCCGACGAAGGCGCGGTTCCAGAAGACGAGCGCCTCCTCTCCCGAGACGCCCATGCGCTCGATGATCTCGGGAGCGCCGATGTCCAGCGAGAGCCCGTACGGCGGCGCCTCGCTCTTCCAGGTGAGCACCTTCTGCGCGGCCTCGTGGTACTTGGTCGGGATGCGCCGCCAGACCTCTTCTTGCACGCGCCGCGCCTCGTCTTCGCCCACGTGCTCGACGCTCGAGTTCCACATGAGGTTGTCCTCGAGCGCGAAGCCGAAGGCCCAGGTGGAGAGGGCGGCCTCGAGCGGCTGGCCGGTTCGCTCGATCGCCTTCAGCACCCAGTTCCGCTTGTCCGCCGGATCGTCCCCGATCGGACGCAGAAGAAACGGGGCCTTCATGTCGATCGGGCGCTGCTCGAACGTGAGCTGGTCGGCCGGCAAGAACTTGCTCGTGTCGGTTGTCATCGCTCGTTCCCCTCCTCAGACCGTCGCCGCCAGGCACGCCTGGATGAAGGGGGTCGTCGTCAGCACCTCGACGCCGTCGTCGGCCACCATCACCGTCTCCTCCAGCGCCGCCTGGATGTAGGTCTTGTCGTCGACCATCTTGTGGAAGCGCGGCTCGAGCGTGAAGCACATCCCCGGCTCGAGCACGACGTCGAGGTGCGCCGGCGCGGTACCCGCCTTCATGCACACCGGGAGTTCGCAGCAGTTGAGGCCGATGCCGTGTCCGGTGTCGAAACGGTCCTCCAGGTAGCCGTAACCGGTCGCGACGCGCCTCACCGCCGCATCGACCTCCGAGATGTGGATCCCGGGCCTGATCGTCTCGATGCCCGCGTACATCGCCTCGTAGTTCATGCGGTAGAGCTCCTTGAACTCCTCGGTCGGCTCGCCGATGAAGCCTGTGCGCATGCAGTCCCCGTTGTAGCCCCCGACGATCGGGCCCATGTCCATGACGATCGCGTCGCCCTCTTGGAGCACCCGGTTTGTCGGATAGAGCGCGCCCTCGGTCACGGGGCCGGAGGAGAGGAACGGGTAGAAGCCGTCGCCCTCGGAGCCGAGTTCGTACATGCGACCCATGAATGCGCCGTAGACCTCGTACTCGGTGACGCCCGCGGCGAGCGCGTCGAGCCCGGCCTGCACGCCCTCGCTGGCGACCCAGGCTGCCTTGCGCATGATCTTGCGCTCCTCCTCGTTCTTCACGATCCGCTCGAAAAGGAGCGCCTCCTCCGCATTCACGAACTCGATGCCGGGCATCGCCGCCCGGAAGGCCTCCAGGATGACCCAGGAGACCCGATCGACGCCGACCTTGCCGCGTGTCACGCCGAGCTCGGCCAGCGCGTTCTTCGCCCAGCCTGCGTACCGCTCGCCGATGAGGCTGGCGTTGAAGATCGAGAAGTGGTCCCAGCCGGTCTGCTCCTTGAGCCAGGCGCCCTCGGCGGCCCAGTGCGGCCCGGGCGCCACGTGCATGCCGCAGTCGACCGACTTGACGCCCCCCTCCCGGCTGATGATCGCCATCGAGTTCGGCTCCCAGCCGTAGACGAAGAAGCGACGGACGTCCGCGATGTACTGAACGTTGTCGTGCTGCGTCGCGAGCAGAGCGTCGGCTCCGATCTTCTCGCAGACCCGGAGCGCGCCCTCCCGGCGCAGCCGGACCAGACGCTCGTGATTTACCTCCTCGACAGCCATCGCATGCTCCTTTCGCTCACTTTTCCCGCGGGAGGTCGTCGTCGTTCGCCATCCGCCAGAACGCGATGGCGGTCACGTCGGCCACTGCTTTTAGCGCATTGCCGTCGAGCTTGTCGACGGTGTCGTGGATCGAGTGGTAATAGAAATCGTCAGGCTTCCAGTACCAGATCGCGGGGACTCCGTTCTCGAGGAAGCGGCCCGATTCCGCCACCCCCCAGGGGGATGTCATGCGGCCGATGTCGTAGCCGAGCTCGTCTGCGACGATCTCGACTCGGCGCATGAGCCACTCGGTGTGCCGGATGGGATCGACGTCCGGCCAGAGCCCGAGCTCGACGAGCTTCACCTTGCCCCCGACGCCGAACATGTCGAGATCGACGGCCGCCCGGATCTGCTCGAGCGTCCCCTCCTGCTTGCGCGCCTCGATGTACGCGGCGGCCCCGGGCGTCACTCCCTCCTCGGCTGTCGTGCAGAGGAATTCGATCGAGCGCCGCGGCCGCGTCCCAACGAGCGCCGCCGCCATCTCCATCATCGTCCCGAACCCGCTGCCGTTGTCGTTCGCGCCCGGGTGGAGCCCGTGGTCGCGGTGCGCGTGAACGACGAGCTGCTCGTCCGGCCACTCGCTGCCGCGGAGGATCCCGCTGACGTTCCAGCTTCGCACCACGGGCATCTCGCTCTCGACGGTGAGCTGCGCCTGCGCGCGGCCCTGTCCGATCGCGAGCATGATCCGGGCGCCGTCGATGGCGGAGACGCACACGACCGGGATCTGCTCCGCGCAGAAGCGATCCTCCAGCCGCCCGTTGCCCGCCTCGAGAGACATGCGGTAGGGCCAGGGAAGGGGGTGGATGACGACCATCGCGCTTGCTCCGCGACGCGCGGCGAGCGCTGCGAAGGTGCCCAGCCAGAAACGGGAGTACCCGAGTCCGACCTCTTGGAGGACGACGATCTTGCCCTCGACGTCGAGGCCGTCGTAGTCCTGTTCCTCGCCGCCGCCGACGAAGACGAGCCCGCCGCGGGCCCCTCCCTCGGGCGTCGGCGGCGAGAAGTAGGGCGGAATGGCCTCGAAACGCTGGTTCTCCGCGGGCAGGACGAGTTCGGCCCGCGTGTGCCGGTAGCCCAAGGTCGTGAACTCCCGGTCGACGGTCTCCAGCCCCCAGCCGCGGAACTTCGCTCGAACGTACTCGGCGGCCTCGCGATCGCCGTCGCTGCCGACGAACCGGTCTCCCACGCCGACCAGGTCCTCGACGTACGTGAGGGCTCGCCTACCGTGGATGCGGCCCCGCAGCTCCTGTTCGAACGTGGACAGCACGGACGCCTCACGGGAAGAAGAGGGGACGGTCCGCGCCTAAGCTAGTAAGCCATCAGGGTCCTGTCAATAGCTCAGTGATGCTGCGCTAACCGCCGTGGCGGAGGACCTTGCCGGCGAGCGTCCGGGTGTCGACTCGGCCTCGATCGACGATCACCACGCCGTTGATCAGGACGTAGTCGATGCCTCTCGGCGGGCGGTCAGGCTCGAGGTACGTCGTGTCATCCCAAACAGTGTCTGGATCGAACACGGTCAGGTCGGCCCAGCAGCCTTCGCGTACGAGCCCGCGGTCTTTGAGCTTGAGGCGCTCGGCGGAGAGCGACGTCATCTTGCGGACGGCGTCCTCCAGGGTGAGCAGCTTCTGCTCCCGCACGTACTGCCCGAGGACCTTGGGGAACGAGCCGAAGAGGGCGGGATGGGGCTTTCCGCGGCCGAGGGAGAAGGCGTCGGTCTCGATCGAGGCGCGCGGGTGCTGCATGATCTGCCGGAGCGCCCACTCCTCCTCGAGGTCTCCGCTCACTCCGAGATAGAGAGCGGTGACGTGCCCTTCCTCGTCGAGGATGAGGTCCGCGGCGACGTCGAAGGGGTCCTTCCCCGTCTCCTCGGCGAGCCGCGCGAGGCTCTTCCCCTCGAAGTGCTTGTTCCTCTCGCTCTCGACCCACATGATCCAGACGTTGCCCCAGCCCGTCGCCTCGACGAGGTTGTGCGGCCACCCTCCCGGCTCCCACGTCGGCCAGCGGGGAATGACCTCGCGGACGTCCCGCTCGATCCGCTTCCTCGTCTCCTTGTCGCGCAGCCGCTCGAGCAGCTTCGGCACGCCCCCGTCGAGCGACCAGGGCGGGAGGATCGCGAGGAACGTCGTGTTCGCGGCGGTGTAGGGGATGACGTCGAAGCCGTGGTCGAGCCCCGCCTCGCGGGCTGCCTCGTGGAGCGCGAGCGTCTGCTCGACCTTCGGCCAGTTCGGCTTGCCGAAGGCCTCGAGGTGGGAGTGCTGGACGCGCACGCCTGCCGCCCTACCGATCTCGACCACCTCGTTGGCCGCAGGAAGCAGCGTCTCGCTCGAGCCGCGGACGTGCGCGGTGAAGATCGCGTCGGACGGCCGGAGGAGCTTCGCGAGGGCCGAGAGCTCCTCGGTCGTCGCGAACATGCCCGGGGCATAGATGAGGCCGCACGAGAGCCCGGCCGCGCCGCTGTCGAGGCACTCTGCCAGGAGCTCTTCCATGCGCTGGAGCTCGTGCGGCGAGGGCGAGCGGGCATCGAAGCCCATCACGGCGATACGCAGGGCGCCGTGGGCGGCGAGGTGAACCGTGTTCATGTAGACGCCGTTGTGCTCGAGGTAGTCGAGGTACTCGCCGAACGTCGTCCAGCGCCACTCGAGGTCACGCGGCTTGATGAAGGCGGTGTAGGCCTGCATCAGGGGCGCGGTCGCGGGGTTGATGGGCGCGGGCGCGTAGCCGCAGTTGCCGACGACAAGGGTCGTGATCCCCTGCGCGACGAAGTGCCTGAGGAACTCCGCCTGGTCCGGGAGCGGAACGATGAAGTCGCAGTGGGAGTGGATGTCGATGAAGCCCGGAGCGACGACGCTGCCTCCGACGTCGATCACGCGCCGGGCCTGGGCCCCCTCGAGCCTGCCGACACGAGCGATCTTGCCGCCGTCGACCGCGACGTCCGCGCGGAACCACGGGTTTCCGGTCCCGTCGACCACCCGTGCGTTCCTGAGGACGAGGTCGAATTCCATCGCACTCTTCCTACCAGTTCGGC
>JBGPNP010000209.1:0-5450 GCA_041487575.1 Gaiellaceae bacterium
CCAGACGAAGGCCGACGTCGTCCTCATGCAGGGCGAGGCCGTCCTCGGGCTCGAGGCCGCCGCCCGCGGGCTCACGCGGCCGGGCATGAAGGCCCTGAACCTCGCCTCCGGCGTCTACGGCAAGTGGTTCGGCCTCTGGCTCGCGGAGTACGGCGCCGACCTCGTCGAGGTCGAGGTGCCCTACGACGAGTCGATCGACCCGGCCGACGTCGAGCGGGCCTTCGAGGAGCACCCGGGGATCGAGCTTGTCGCCTTCGTCCACTCCGAGACGCCGTCCGGCACGCTCAACCCGGCTCGCGAGATCGGCCGGATCGCGAAGGCGCACGGCGCCCTCGTGATCGCGGACGTCGTCTCCTCGCTCGCAGGCGAGCAGCTCCGGCCGGACGAGTGGGGCCTCGACGTCTGCGTCGCGGGCCCGCAGAAGTGCCTGGCCGGCCCGCCGGGCCTCTCGCTCCTGACCGTGAGCGACGGAGCCTGGGACGCGATCCGCAGGAACCCGCACGCGCCGCGCGGCTCGTTCCTCTCCATGCTCGACTGGAAGGAGCGCTGGATCGAGGGCGGGCGCCATGCCTTTCCGTACACGCCCTCCGTCGTCGACGTCCACGGGCTCGACGGCGCCTGCGACGAGCTCCTCGAGCTCGGGCTCGACGAGTCGATCGCGCTCCATCACCGCGCCGCGCGGGCGACGCGCGCCGGCGTCAAGGGGATGGGGCTCGAGCTCTGGGCGAAGAGCGAGGACATCTGCACGAGCTGCGTCACGGCCGTGAGGGCGCCGGAGGGCGTCGCCGTCCTCGAGCTGCTCGGCCTGATCCGCGAGCGCTACGGCGTCATGCTCTCGCCCGGCTACGGCGAGCTGAAGGAGCGGCTCGTGCGGCTCGGCCACATGGGGCCGGCCGCGCGCTCGCTCTACCCGATCGTGGCGCTCTCGGCGCTCGGACGCGGGTTGGCCGACCTGGGCGCTTCGGTCGACATCGGCGCGGGCGTCGAGGCCGCGCTCGCGGTGCTCTCGCAGCCGACCCGCGCAGCCGTGTCGTGAAGCTGCCGCCGTTCGAGCTGCACGCGCCGGCCTCGGTCGAAGAGGCGACCGAGCTCCTCGAGCGCTACGGCGACGACGCGGCCGTCTACTCTGGCGGGACGGAGCTGCTGCTCCTCATGAAGCTCGGCTTCGCCGAGCCGGGCCACCTCGTGGACGTCAAGGGGATCGCCGAGCTCCAGGGGATCGAGTCGGAGAACGGCACCCTCGTCGTGGGCGGAGCGGTGACGCACCGGCGCGTCGAGCGCTCGCCGCTCGTCCGGGAGCGCTGGCCCGCGCTCGCGGCGATGGAGAGCCGCGTCGCGAACGTCCGCGTCCGGGGGGCGGGCTCGCTCGGCGGGAACCTCTGCTTCTCCGACCCGCACTCGGATCCGGCTACCTTCCTCCTCGCCGCGGAGGGCGAGATCGTGCTCCGGCACGGGCGCTACGAGCGGCGCGCCCTGCCGGTGCGGGAGTTCGTCCGCGGCCCCTACGAGACGGCCCTCGGGCCCGGGGAGCTCCTCGCCGCGGTGCGCGTCCCCCCGCTTCCTGCGGGCGCGGCGCTCGTCCACAGGAAGCTCGCCTTCCACGAGCGCCCGGCTGTGACGGTCTCGTGCCTCGCCCGAGTGGAGGGCGGCGGCGTCGCCGAGGCTCGTGTCGCGGTCGGCTCCGTCGGAGTCGTGCCGGTGCGGGCCGGGGCCGCCGAGGCGCTTCTGCTCGGCTCGCCCGGCGACGCTGAGATCGAGGCGGCCGGAGATGCCGCCGCCCAGGCTTCCGCCCCGGTCGCTGACGCGAACGGCTCCGTCGAATACAAGCGGAACCTCGTACGCGTGCTCGTCGGAAGGACGTTCCGCGAGGCCGTCGGACGTGCCTCGTGAACGACGCAGCCGTTCTCCGGGCGGTCGAAGCGCAGCGAGACGCGGCGCTCGCCGCCATGCGCTTCGTCCACGCGCACCCCGAGCTCGGACACGAGGAGCGTGAGTGCTCCGCCTACCTCGCCGACGCCCTCGAGCGAGCCGGATTCGACGTCGAGCGCGGCATTGCCGGGATGGAGACGGCCTTCCTGGCAACCCTCCGGGGCCGGCAGGCCGGCCGCTCGGTCGGGCTCGCCTGCATCTACGACGCCGTCGCCGCCGTCCGCCGGGACGGGTCGACCGAAGCCGTCCACTCCTGCGGCCACGGCCCGATCGCGGGCGGTGTCCTCGGCGCCGCGCTCGCGCTCGCGTCGCTCGGCGACGAGCTCCCCGGGACGCTCGTCGTCGTCGGCTGCCCCGCGGACGAGATTCACGCGCCGGGGACACGGGCCCGGGGCGGCGGCAAGCTCCTCACCGCGGAGGCCGGCGTGTGGGACGGGCTCGACGCCGCGCTCTACGCGCACCCGGAGTTCGACGACACGGTCACGCTCGTATCGCGCTGGATGCGGCGGGAGCGGCTGCTCGTCTCCGGAACACGCTCGCTCGCAGGCGAGCCGCAGGCCCCGGTCGATGCCGCGCACATGCTCCTGCACGGCCCTGGGCTCGCACTCGCCCGCGGACGTCATCCTCGAGCACCTCGAGCTCGACGGCGACGTCGAGGAGGGAACCGGCCTCGTGCTCCGCGCCGAGATCCTCGTCTTCGCCGACGGCGAGGCGGAGCTCGAGGAGCGCTGCGCCGCCCTCCAGGAGCGCGTCACGGGCGAGTGGAGCCGGGGGCCGACCGTCCAGGGCGTCCGCCCCGACCGAGCCGTGACCGCAGCTGTCCGCGAGGCCTTCCTCGCCGCCGGCCACGGCTTTCGCGACGACCCTGACCCGCTTCCTTTCGCCACGGACTTCGGCAACGTCTCGCAGCGTGTCCCGGCCGCGCTCGTCGGAGTCGGCCGCCCCGGCGGCTGGCGCTTCCACTCGGACGAGGGCGCCCGCGAGTTCGCCTCTGCGGCGGGCGAGGAGGCGGCGCTCACGATCGCCCAGGTACTCGCCCTGGCCGCCGCCCGGCTCCTCGAGCCCGCCTGAGTCATCCGCGAAAGACGCTGCGCGTCTTTCGCGGCAGCGGTTTGTCCCATCGCTTCGCTCGGGAGGATGTTCGCAGGGAGGTTGACCTACGAGCCGGCGTCTCCACCCCAGCCCTCATCCGGTGCCCTCTGCCTCTGAAGTCTTGTGTTCCACATCACAATCTTCTTTCCGGTTCCGGCGAGGGTCCGTGGAGTGCGCCCAGGCGCCCGGCACAGGACAAAGTGAGCGCGGGAGAAGAGTCGAACGATGATCGTGCGGTGGAATACAAGGCAGTCGGGGCCGGTGCCGGCGGGCCGGCGACTCTGAGCAGCGTGGTATCTCGCCACGCCGAGCGCCCTTCAAGCCCCACGGCTACGATTCTCCGCGACCGTGACCTGCGCCGAAGTGGCGGAACTGGGAGACGCGCTGGACTCAAAATCCAGTGGGGCTTGGCCCCGTGCGGGTTCGATCCCCGCCTTCGGCATCGACGTCCATGTGAACGTCCTCGACACAAGCGCTCGCCGCCACCCGCACAAGAAGACGAGCTTGCGTGCCCGAAGTTAGGAAGCCACGATGCGCGTCGCAGTCCTGACCGGGGGCGGGGACTGCCCGGGGCTCAACGCCGTCATCCGGGCGGTCACGCGCCGGTCGCTCGACCGCGGCGACGAGGTCGTGGGCGTCCGCGGCGGCTGGCACGGGCTCGTCGAGGACGAGCTCCTCCCGCTCGGCTACCGCGAGATCTCGGGGATCCTCCCGCGCGGCGGCACGATCATCGGCACGACGCGGACCAATCCGTACAAGCTGGACGGCGGCGTCAAGCGGGTGCTCGAGACCTTCGCGCGCGAGCGGCTGGACGCGCTCGTCGCCATCGGCGGCGAGGACACGCTCGGCGTGGCCGCCCGCCTCCACGCCGAGCACGGCTTCCCCGTCGTCGGCGTGCCGAAGACGATCGACAACGACGTCTCCGCGACCGACTACACCTTCGGGTTCGACACTGCGGTCTCGATCGCAACCGAGGCGATCGACCGCCTCCACACGACCGCGGAGTCGCACAACCGCGTCATGGTCGTCGAGGTGATGGGGCGTCATACGGGCTGGATCGCCGTCATGAGCGGGATCGCCGGCGGCGCGGACGTGATCCTGATCCCCGAGCAGCCCATGACGGTCGAGGCTTGCTGCGACGACCTCCGCCGCCGTCACGAGCGCGGAAAGGACTTCTCGATCGTCGTCGTCTCCGAGGGCTACGAGCTGACGTACGAGTCCGGGGAGTCGCGGCAGGTGACGCAGGAGGCGGCGGTCGACCAGTTCGGCCACGTCCGTCTGGGCGGCGTAGGCGACGCGCTCGCCCGGGAAATCGAGGGACGCACCGGCTTCGAGAGCCGCGTAACTGTCCTCGGCCACGTGCAGCGCGGCGGTTCCCCCACGGCGCACGACCGCGTGCTCGCGACGCGCTACGGCCTCAAGGCGGCCGACCTCGTCGCCGAGGGCGACTTCGGCACGATGACCGCCCTCCAGGGGGACGCGATCGTGGCCGTGCCCCTCGCGGACGCCGTGGCCCGGCTGAAGACGGTGCCGCCTGCGTGGTACGAGGTCGCGCGGGCGTTCTTCGGCTGAGAGCCGCCCCGCCGGCGGACTACCGGCCCGTGAGCTCGGCGAGCACCTCTCCGAACTCCTGAGGTGGGAGAGTCGCGCTCAGGAGGACCGCGTCGACCCCGGCCCGCTCGAGCGCGAGCACCTGCTCTCGCTCACGCACCCGGCTTTCCGAGACGACGAGCTTCCCGACCGGCACGTCCGGCAGGAGCTCGAACGTGCGGTCGAGCTCCTCCTCGTCCTTCTCCAGGTCGCGCTCGGAGATGATCAGGATCTCCGGGTCGACCCGCTCGAGCGCCGCCTCCAGCTCGTCCTCCTCGTGGACGTCGAGCGCGCAGTCGAGGTCGAGCTCGAGCGCCTCCGCGTAGAGCTCCTCGAGCGACTCCTCCTCGCCGGCGAGCTCCTCGAAGACGAGGATGCACGCGTCCGCTCCACCCTCGTGCGCGGCGAGCAGCCCGTCCGCGTCGCGGATGAGCTCGAGAACGATGATCGGGAGGTCAGTTCGCGAGCGGGCCTCGGCCACGTCGGCGACGCTTCTCACGGCGATTGCCTCGGCCCCGGCCGCGTCGGCGGCGGCCGCCAGCGCCCCGATGTCGCCCTGCTCGAGGACGGGGATGACCGAGATCCCATCACCCTCCGAGATCGCCTGGCTGAAGCGCCCCACCTCGACTAGGAACCCTGCTCGTGGGCCATGAGCGAGATCCGAAGTCTAGTCATCGCGGTCCGACGGTAGCCCGCGCACTCAGACGCCGATCGGATGCCAGACCGTCTTCAGCTCGAGGAAGGCGGCCGCGTGCCAGAGCGACTGGCCGTCGCCGCTCGTGACGACGCGCTTGACGTTTTCGGCCGCGAGCCGCTCGAGCTCGCCCCGGTCGCCCTCG
>JBGPNP010000210.1:0-5426 GCA_041487575.1 Gaiellaceae bacterium
GACCGCGACCGCAAGCTGCTGCTGCACCGGCGTCAGATCAACAAGCTCGCCTCGCAGACCGCCGAGAAGGGGCTGACCCTCGTGCCGACCAGGCTCTACTTCAAGGACGGGCGCGCGAAAGTCGAGCTCGCCCTCGCGCGCGGCACAGAAGTGCGCGACAAGCGCCGCGACATCGCCGACCGCGAGAGCAAGCGCCGGCTCGAGCGCGAGCTCAAGAGCCGGCACCGCTGACAGCGAACAAGCGCCACTCGCCGGGCACGCCCTTCAACTTGGCGGCGCCCCGGTCCTCGAAGGCAATCCCCGAGCCGGCTACGAGGTCACGGACCGTATGCGAGACGAGCACCTCGCCCGCCCCGGCCTGCGAAGCGACCCGGGCGCCAATGTGGACGGCGATCCCGCCCAGCTTGTCGCCCATGACCTCGCACTCGCCCGTGTGCAGCCCGGCTCGTACCTCGAGCCCGATCGGCGCGAGAGCGCCCACGATCGCTTCCGCGCAGCGGATTCCACGCGCCGGCCCGTCGAAGGTCGCGAGGAAGCCGTCGCCGGCGGTGTCGAGCTCGCGGCCCCTGTGGCGGCGGAGCTCGTCCCGCACGCGGTCGTGGTGCGTCTCGAGCAACTCTCGCCAGCGCCGGTCACCCAGCTCGCTCGCGCGCTCCGTCGAGCCGACGATGTCTGTGAAGAGGACGGTGGCGAGAACTCGATCCAGGTCCGGCCCGCGTCGGCTCCCGGTCAGGAACTCCTCCATCTCGCCGAGGATCTCCTCGCTCCCAGCCCCCCACGGAAGGTGATCGGCGCCCTCGAGCTCGCGATAGCGGGCACCCTGTATGTGCTTGCCCAGGTAGCGGCCGTTCTCGACGTGACACACCTTGTCGCCGACGCGATGGAGCACGAGCGTCGGCGCGGTCAGTGCGGGTAGCACGCCGCGGATGTCGATTTCGTACGCGAGACGCATGTAGGCCATCGCGTCGCCAGGCCCGAACGACTCGGTCTTCATGCGCTTCCACCAGTCAGACAGGCGAGGGTCGTCTCCCACGCTCGGCAGGAAAACCTCCACGAAGCTGCTGCCATCGTTCCAGCGCGCGGCGAGCCCTTCCATGCTCTCCTCGAATTCCTCGCGCGTGGCCTCGCCCCAGGGCCAGTCCTCGGTCGTCTCCTCCTTCACCTCGGCGCCGTAGAGGACGAGCGAATGCGTTCGCTCTGGATAGGTGGCCGCGAACAGCACCGAGAGCGGACCGCCCTCTGAGATGCCGAAGAACGCCGCGCGCTCCGATCCCACCGCGTCGAGGATGGCGCGCATGTCGTCCATGCGGTCCTCGAGCGTCCCGAACTCGCCACGGTCCGAGAGGCCCATGCCGCGCTTGTCGAAGATGATCAGCCGGGAGAACGACGCCAGGCGCTCCCAGAACCGGCGGCAGCCGGGCTCCTCCCACCAGAGCCGCAGGTTTCCGACGGCGCCGGTCACGTAGACGAGGTCGACCGGGCCTTCACCCAGCACCTGGTAGGCGATGTGGACGCCGTTGCTCTTCGCGTACTGGACCGGTGGGATCTCGGCGGGCACGTGCGGAACCTACGCCAACGGGCCGCGGAGGTAGATGCGGCCCACGGCGGGCCGGTAGCCGAAGAGGTCGTTCAGCTTCTTGATCGGGACGTTCCGCTCCTCGTTCCGCGTCCGCACCTCCTCGTAGCCGTTCTCCTTGGCCCAGCGGATCTGGGTCGCCTTCAGCGCGCGAGCGATGCCGCGGCCGCGCCAGGCGCGTTTCACTCCCGTCAGGTCGTGATGCGCGGTCGTCGGCTGCGCGCCGCTGAACGCGAACTTGGCGTAGCCGACGACCTCGTCGCCGGCGAGGGCGACGAAGGTCGCGTCGGCCCGGTCGCCCGCCGACTGCATGTCCTTCCGGAGCCATTCCTCGAAGGACGCGACCTTGGCGTCCTCTTCGCCGGGAACGTCTACTACCGCCTCGGCGTAGACTTCGTGGAGGCCGTGCGTCAGCTCGGGCCGCTCGGCCCAGGTCGAGAGCTCTATCCCGGCGGGGGTCTCGACAGTCGGCGCCTCGACCGCCGTCAGGTCGAGCGTGAGCCCGTGCTCGCGCCCCGTCTCCTCGAAGCCGAGCCCGCTCGCGAACGCGATGCCGCCGGGATCGTCTTCCCGCACCCAGGCCTCGAAAGCCGTATGGCCCTTCGAGGCCGCCCAGCGCGCGGCTTCGGCGAAGAGCGCCGAGCCGGCGCCCTGTCTACGCTCGTCCGGCGGGACCCAGATGTGCACCCAAGGGTTCGGGCGCAGCGAGTCGAGGAAGGCCCGCGCGCCGCCCACGATCTTGCCGCCTGTCTCTGCAGCCAGGTCGATTCGCTCGCGCGCCTGCTGCCCCCAGGAGACGAAGTCCTCGACGGTGATCGGGTCGTCGGGGTAGACGAGGTTGTGGATGCCGACGACCTGCTCGAGGTCTCGAGCGTCCCGGAGAGGGCGCGTCTCCACGAGGCCGAGCGTACCCGGTCGAGCCGCGGGGTTGTGGCCCGCGCGTGCCGGAGCTACGCTCTTGGCGGGTCGCCTCCGTGTTGCAGCTGAACAGGTTCCAATCCCGAGCATGGCTTGCCGCCGCCGTCAGTCTCATTCTCGTGGCCGCCGGCAGCGTTCCGCTTGTCCTGCTCGCCGACCGAACGGCCAGGATCGCGGCCGCGGCGGCGATCTGGGCGGCCGCCGCGATCATCGTCGTGTTCCTCGCGGTGCGCGCCCGTCGCCTTGAGCATGCGCGGCAGGCCGAGCTCGACCGGGCCGAAGCGCGCTACCGCACACTCGTTGACGGCCTTCCCCTGGTGACCTGGCTCACGGAGCCGGGCGATCGCAGCTCGACGCTCTACGTCAGCCCGTTGATCGACGAGCTGACGGGCTACTCCCCGGCAGAGTGGACCGAGGAGCCGGGCCTCTTCTCGAAGTTGCTGCACCCCAAGGACCGGGCGTGGGTCCTGGAGGAGCTCGAGCGGGCGAAGAACGGAACGCCTGTGCGAGCCGAGTACCGCCTGCTCGCGCGTGACGGCCGCGTCGTCTGGGTGCGTGAGGAGACGACGACCGCGCGCGATCCGGGCGGCGAGCCGCTCTACACACAGACCTTCCTTCGCAACATAGGCGAGCGAAAGCGCTCCGAAGACGAGCGGGAAAGTCTCCTCGTCGCGGAGCGGGCCGCTGCCTCCGACACCGCCGAGCGGCAGTCGCAGCTCGATCTCCTCCGCCGAGCCGGCGAGGAGCTGTCCTCGACGCTCGACCATCGAGCCGCCCTGCAGCGAGTCGCCGAGCTGGTCGTGAGGGACTTCGCCGATTGGTGCATCGTGGATGTGATCGACGACGGGAACGAGCTCAAGCGCCTCGCCGTCGCGCGGGCCGAGCCCCGGAAGCGCGGCGGCGCTGCGCCCGACAATGAGCCCGAAGGCGGCGTCCGCGCAGTCGTTGAGAAAGGTCGGCCCGAGGTCGTTCCCGCGCTAGGGGAGAGCTCGAACGGGGCGGAGCGCGTCCGCTTCCTCGGCGGCATCGAAGCGTCTTCGGTCATCTGTGTCCCGTTGCGCGCGCGGAAGCAGCCGCTCGGCGCGCTGACGGTCGCGCGCACGGAGCCGGGCTCCGTCTACGGCGCCGACGACCTGGCTATGGTCGAGGATCTCGCCTCGCGCATCACCATCGCGGTCGATCGCGGGCGCCTCTACCGCGAGGTGGAGGAAGGCGCCGAAGCCGCACACGTGCTCGACCACGTTGCGGACGGGATCCTGCTACTGGACCGAAGCGGCATCGTCCGGCTCTGGAACCCCGCCGCAGAGGCGATCACCTCCATCGATGCCGAGGACGTGGTCGGACGAACCGCGGCCGAGGCGATTCCCGGCTGGCAGGACGCGGTGGAGTCTGTGCCCGTCTTCGCCTCGCCCGATCCGGGTCACGACGAGGTCGTGATTCCCATCGAGACGGAGCGGGGCGAGCGCTGGATCTCGATCTCGGGCGTCCAGTTCTTCGGAGGAACGGTCTACGCGTTTCGCGACCTGACCGACGTGCGCCAGCTCGAGGAGATCAAGGCCGATTTCATCGCGACCGCGTCTCACGAGCTCCGCACGCCCCTGGCGGCGGTCTACGGGGCCGCGCAGACGCTTCTCCGTCACGACTTCGCCCTTGACGAGGTCGGGCGCGACCGATTCGTCTCGCTGATCGCCGACGAGTCGGAGCGCCTCGGCAGGATCGTGAACGAGATCCTGCTCGCGAACCAGCTCGACGCCGGTCGTCTCGACATCGAGTACGAGCCCTTCGACGCGATTGACGTCGTCGAGCGCGTGGTGGAGTCCACCCGAGCCTACGCGCCGTCGACGGTATCGATCGAGGTGAGCGCTGACGGCGACCTCCCGCGTGTCGCTGCCGACCTGGACAAGGTGAGGCAGGTTCTCGTCAACCTCGTCGAGAACGCGATCAAGTACTCGCCGGACGGTGGGCACGTGGAGGTTGGGGTCGAAGCCCGCGACGAGGCCGTTCGCTTCCACGTGCGAGACGAGGGCCTCGGCGTCAACCCCGACGAGCAGGAGCGAGTGTTCGAGAAGTTCTATCGCGCCGATCCACAGATGCTCCGGGGCGTCGGAGGCACCGGGCTGGGGCTCTACATCTGCAAGGAGCTCGTCGGCCGAATGGGCGGTCGCATCTGGGTGGAATCGAACGGCGACAAGGGCTCGATCTTCGTTTTCGAGCTGCCGGCGGCCGATGTCGTCGCTCACGGGGGACGAGGCTCCGGACGGCTACAATTCAACAACTGACATACGGGGGCGACCTGGTTTCGACGTGGTCGGTTCTCCGGCAGAGCTGCAAGCCGAGGTCCCCGGTCGGCCTCGTTAAACAACCGGGACACAACGCAAGTGCGAAGAACACACCCGCACTCGCTCTCGCTGCCTAACTAGGTAGACGAGAGCGCGTCGCTCCGAGCTCGGCCCGTGGTTCGGGTAGCGGCGTCAGAAACGGGCTCGGCGCCTAGGGAGAGCCAATCGCCCGAAGCGCGACACCAAAGGATGGCTAGCCCGGCGGTTGGTCGGCTGCCAACCGGCCGGCGGGCGAAACCAACGGCAGCCTAAGCTTGTAGAGGCTCTGACCGGTGCGATTGCGGACGCGGGTTCGATTCCCGCCGCCTCCACTCCCGATCGAAGTCCGGCTCCGCTTGCGCGGAGCCATGACGACTTCGATCGGGTCGGCTTCTCCGACATAGTGGGTGAGCCGACGCCAGCAAAGCCGGCATCGGCGGCATGTGACACGACTTCACAGGGTCGGTGCACTCTCGGCTTGACACCAAACGGTGTCTGACACCGTTGCTTTTGGGGCTTGGGTCAACCGCTGATGCGGCCGGGGCGGAGCGGGTGTGCGTGTGCGCTGACCTTTTCGAGCGCGCGGGTGAGGGCCTTGATGTCGGCTTGGGTGA
>JBGPNP010000211.1:0-5345 GCA_041487575.1 Gaiellaceae bacterium
CCTTACTCGACGCCGGTGCCCGGTCTCTACCTCTGCTCGTCGTCGACGCCGCCGGGCGGGGGCGTGCACGGCCTGTGCGGCTACCTGGCCGCGCGTGCTGCGCTCCGGCGCCGCTAGCGCGCGATCCGGATCGACCGCACGACGTCGAGGCCCGCATCGACGACCCCGGCGTCCTTCCCGGGCCCGCCGTCGAGGCGGTCGCGCGCTCCGTCCTTCGCGGCGAAGCGATCGTCGCCGGGACCGCCGAACGCGATATCGCGCCCGGAGCCTGGGCGCAGCTTGTCGTCGCCGCCTTCGCCGTAGAGCCTGTCGGCGCCAGGCCCGCCGTAGAGGCGATCGGGGCCGCCGCGGCCGCGGAGAACGTCGTTGCCGCTGTAGCCACAGATGACGTCCGCGCCGGGACCGCCCGCCAGATTGTCGTTGCCGTTCGTCCCGCGGATCGTGCACGCGTCCGGCGGCGGCGACGGAGACGTGCCGCCGGCACTCCCCGTCCCTGCAGCCGCGCTCGCGAGGCCCGACGCCGTCTCGGCCAGCCCCGACGCGACGGCGCCCGTCGCCGCGAGCCCGACCGCCGCATAGAGACCCTCGGGCTCCTGTCTCCTCGGGCTCGCGCTGGGCGCGAAGAGCGAGAGGACGAACGCGAAGGCCGCGGCAAAGCCGACGGCGAGCGCGACCTTCGCGGCCGCGGAGCGGCGCCGCCGGTCGCTGTCCAGAGGGCTCACGCTGGCACCTCTGTTAGGCCGATTCCGGATCTCACTCCCGAGCGAAGCGAAGGGGCAAACCACGACCCGCGCGAAATGCGCAGCATTTTCCGCGGATAGCTCACGTGGTCTCCCGCGGCACTCTGAAGGCGCGCGCCGGCGCAAGTTTCAAGCGGGCGAACCGCGTCCTGAGGGCGAGGACGAGGCGGCTCATCGTCTCCGGCGGTACCCAGACGAGGTACAGGGTCAGCACGACCAGGCTGAAGAAGCCGACGCGGAGCGAGTAGTCGATGCCGAGGTGCAGCGCGACGCCGAACGCGAGCACCCAGGGCCGGAGCCTCCTGTTCCAGACGAGGAGTGCGAGCGCCAGCTCGACGGCGAGCGTCCCGTAGGTCAGGAGGTTGACGACGAGGAGGTCGCCGGTGACGAAGCGGGGGAGCGGGAAGCGCGCCAGCTCGGTCCGGAAGGCGTACGAGACTGCCGTCCCGTCGTTCCAGAGACGGCCCTGCGCCTTCGTCCACACCGCAGTCAGGTACACGGCGCTGCACTGGACCTGCATGAGCCGGAGCGCCCACGGCGCGCGGGCCGGGAACTCCCAGAACCTGCTCCTCGCCCGGCGCCAGCGGTCGACGGAGAGGGCGGCGCCCGAGGGCGCGAGCACGAGGTAGGCCGCGAGCACCCGCAGGAGGAGGTCGCCCGAGTTGAACACGTAGGGGTTGCGCCGCTCGAAGGTGACGAGCCCGACGAAGACGACGAGCGCGGCGATTCTCGTGCGGTAGCCGACGGTGAGGCAGACAGCCCCTGCGAGCAGGACGGCGAACACGGCGAGGACGACCGCGTCGTCCGGGAAGGCGGCGAGCAGGCTCCAGCCGATCCCGTGCGGCGCGCTCGACGCCGGGAGAATGCCGCGGTCGCCGAAGAACGTGAGCAGGTCCGGTGCCAGGGTCGCAGTCCAGACGGTTGTGAGGAGCCCGAACGCGATGCGGAAGACGGCGAGCGTCGAGGTCTCCTGCGGTGCGAACCAGAAGCGCTCCCAGGCCTCGACGGCCGTGGTCACGGCGTTCCCCCGAGGTCGAGCGCGAAGTACGAGTCGACCTGCGAGCCCGGGGCCGCGCCCCCGGGAGGCGCAAGCCGCGAGATGGTCCTGACCAGCTCCACCCGGATGGGACGTCGGCCTCGGTTCGCGTAGCTCCTCGCGACCCATTCGGCAGCAGGGCGCCAGAGGACGGCGTATCGCTCCTGCGTCAACCACTCGGCCCACTTCTGCCAGCGGCTCGTCACGTACTCGTCCACGCCGGCGCCGCCGGCGGGGACGCCCGGCCAGAGCACGGAGGAGCCGTCGGCGAACGTGACCCGGGCGCTCGGCTCGACGATCGCGGTGCGCGGATCCGGCGCGAACAGGCTCCACTTCTGGTCGATGCCGAGCGCCTGCGAGTAGGGAGTCGCGACCCGGTCGAGGGTCTGCCGGAGCTGCGACTGCGGCAGGTTGAGAGCGACGAGGCAGGTGAGGGTGACGAGCAGGAAGGCGCTCACGAGCGCGCGTCCGACGAGGCCGGACTCCGGCCATTCCCGCACTTGCAGCTCGCGAACGGTGCGCATCGTCGGCAGCCGATACGTTTCGCGGCGCGCACCCCGGCTCCTCGTGCCGTGGGACGGAACGTCGACGGCTGGGCACACGCGGAGATAGACCGCTGTGGAGATTGCGCGTCGACGGTCACGAGGACCTCGCCCAGGCCCAGGTCCGAGTTCGAGAGCCTGGGACCTCGTCGCTACGCGGCTTCGAGCGAGAGTCGCCGGCGGACGGCCGCCAGCAGGTCCGCGTCGAGCTCGTACCCGGCTGCCGAGAGCGCGGTCTCGAGGTCGGCGAGGCAGGCCTGGCGGAACTCAGCGTCCGCCTCGGCGCGGGCGGCGATGTCGTCGAGCCCGCGCCGGCCGAGCGGGAGCTCCTGAGCCGCCTGCACCCAGCCGCGGGGGGCCGGTGGGAGGGCTTTCATCAACTGGGCGATGCGCTCCTCGGCGAAAGTGCTCACGATGCCACCGCCCGACTAGACGGGCTCAGGGCCGGTTTTCTTCCCTCGAGCTCGCGCCGGAGCTTGTCGAGGCAGCGGGAGATGCGGCTTGCGATCGTGCCGGGCGGGAGCCCGAGAGCCTCTGCGATCGTGTGGTAGCTCTCGTCGCGGGCGAAGAAGCGATCGCAGACCTCGCGGCAGTGTTCGGGGAGGCGGGAGAGGGCCTCGTTGACTGTGAGGGCCTCGTCCAGCTCGGCGATCGTCTCGTCGGCCTCGGGCGGCTCGAGCTCCTCGGCGGTGAGCTGCTCGCGCGCGCCCGCCCGCAGGCGGTCGATCGCGAGCCGGCGGGTGAGCTGGCCGATCCAGGGCTTGATCGCCGAATCGTCGCGCAGCTTGTTCAGGTGCTCGTACGTGCGGGCAAACACCTCCTGGAAGACGTCCTCCGCGTCGACTCGCGAGAGGCCGTACGCCTGCACGGCGATGGCGTAGACGTAGCGGGAGAACCGTTCGACGAGCTCGCACCAGGCAGCCTGGTCGCCGCCGCGGCAGCGCACGACGAGGAGTTCGTCCGGGACGGCGGCGAGCGACACGGGCGGCCTCACTGTACCGGGGCGGGCCCCTCAGGACGTAGCCGCGAGCGCCCGGCTGGCCGCGGCGGCGGCCGTCTCGGCGAGTGCCCGCGCGTGGGCCAGGCGGGGATCGCCGTCCCTCGTGCCGAGGTTGATCGCGACGAGGTTCGCGGCCGTGCGCGCGGCCGACTCGGCGAGAACGGCACCCGCAGCGGCGTCGCCTGCAACGTTCGGGTTCCCCTTCTCGGTGACGAGGGCGCCGAGCTCGGCGATGTCTGCGGCCACCTCCGCGATCGCCAGCGGCACCTCCGTGGCGAGGGCGAGCGCGTCGCCGAGCAGGGCGTCCCGATCCGCCTGCGGCAGGTCCTTGTGCCCGCGCCGGGCGGCGAGCACGGCTTCGTAGGCCTCGGCGTCCGCCTGGGCCAGCGGGGCCGCGCGCTCCTGGAGCGCGCTCGCCTGCGCCACGGCGCCGCCGGCCTCCGGCCACGCTGCGCGGGAGAAGCGCGCGGCCATGCCGACGAGCGCCGCCGCGAGCGTCGCGACGAGCGCCGACGCCGACCCGCTCGCCGGGGTCGAGGTCTCGGCGGCGACTCGGGCGACGAGGTCGCGAACCGAGAGCTCGAGGAGCTCGTCCGAGGCCGCCGTCAACGCTTCAGCTCTGCGCCCGGAGGGAGGCCTTCCAGGCGCGCTTGTGCGCCTGGTATTCGGCGAGCGCCTGCGGCGAGTCCACGTCGCCGAGGCACGTGTGCGCCGGGGCGACCTCCTCCCAGCCCGGCGGTCGCACGCCGAACTGCTTGGCGAGGACGGCGACGAGCGTCCGCGCCTTCATCTCGCCGATGCCCGGCAGCCCGAGCAGGCGGCGCTTCAGGTCGGCGCCGTCCGTCGCCTCGAGCCACACGCGGGCGGCGTCCCCGTCGTAGTCCTCTGCGATCGCGGCACAGAGCTCCTGAGTCCGCTGCGCCATTGTCCCCGGGAAGCGGTGGAGCGCGGGCCGCTCGCGAAAGGCCCGCTCGAGCTCGCCCGGGTCGGTGGCGGCGATCGCGGCGGCGTCGAGCGTCCCGATCCGCTTCCGGAGCTCGTATGGCCCCGAGAAGGCCTTCTGGAGTGGCACCTGCTGGTCGAGCACGAAGCCGATGAGGAGCGCGAGCGGATCCTGCGCGAGCAGGGCGTCGGCCTCGTCGTTGCCTGTGAAGTGGAGGCGATCAGGACTCGTCGCGGGCATGGCCTTCGATGCTACACAGGTCTGACGTCTCGCGGAAAGTCGGCGCAGGGCCGTGACACTCTCGCGCGCCTTCGAGGCGTAGGATTCGCTCCCCACCCAGGGTGGGGTGCGTGGGCCCGCGGCTGGCGCCGCGGCCGCGCGCCCGGCGTGAGCGCGGCGGTAGTCTGGGGCTGTGGACCCGCTCGCGCCCTTCCAGCCCGCCGTCCGCGCCGGGTTCGAGCGCACCTTCGACGCGCCGACGCCCGCCCAGGCGGGCGGCTGGCCGGCGATCGCCTCGGGCGCTCACGTCCTCATCCAGGCGCCGACGGGCTCCGGGAAGACGCTGGCCGCCTTCCTCTGGGCGCTTGACCGCGCCAGGCCGGGCGCGGGGACGCAAGTGCTCTACGTCAGCCCGCTCAAGGCGCTCAACTACGACGTCGAGCGGAACCTGCGCGGGCCGCTCGCCGGCATCGGCTCGGAGCTCGCGGTCGCCGTCCGCACCGGGGACACGCCGGCGAACGAGCGCGCGGCCATGCTCCGGACACCGCCCGACCTCCTCATCACGACGCCCGAGTCGCTCTTCCTCATGCTGACCTCGCAGGCCCGCTCCGTGCTCGCGAGCGTCCGGACGGTCCTCCTCGACGAGGTCCACGCCGTCGCCGGGACGAAGCGCGGCGCTCACCTCGCGCTTTCGCTCGAGCGCCTCGAGCGGCTGACGGGAGAGCCGTGCCAGCGCATCGGCCTCTCGGCGACCCAGCGCCCGCTCGAGGAAATCGGCCGCTTTGTCTCGGGCGGGCGGCCGATCGAACTGGTCGACGCGGGCACGCGCAAGGAGCTCGATCTCCAGGTCGTCGTCCCGGTCGAC
>JBGPNP010000212.1:0-5307 GCA_041487575.1 Gaiellaceae bacterium
CGGTGCAACGCCATCTCCCGCTCGAGCACGGTCCGGACACGGCGTGCGAAGTGTGCCGCCAGCTCGCGATTCGGCGCCCGGGCGGATGCGAGGGCGAGAGCTCGTACGAAGTCGACCAGATACGGGTAGTCCTGCCGGATGAAGAAGCGGAACTTCTCCGCCGGTAGCGTCCCGTCGCCGATCCCGCGGACGAAGGGATGCGCGTGCTCCGCGGCCCAGATCGGCTCGGCAGCGGCGCGGAGCTCCTCGCTGAAACGGGTCATCCGGTTGCTTCCCCTCCCCGGCCGGAATATCGTATACGACTCGATCAGACCGGAGCCGGGAGGGTGCCATGAGCGATCGGATCGTCCTTCGAAACGGCATCGTCGTCACGCTCAACGACGCCGACGACGTGCTCTTCGGCGGCAACGTCGTCATCGAGGGCGACCGGATCGCCCAGGTCACCGCCGACCCTGTCGCGGCTGACGGAGCCCGGGTGATCGACGCGACCGACAAGATCGTCATGCCGGGCCTCGTCGACTTCCACTACCACACGGCGCTCGGAAAGGGGTACTCGGACCACCTGCCGCTCTGGGAGTACCTGCAGACGTGCTGGTACCCGATGATCCGGGCGATCGACCCCGAGGAGGCCTACTGGGCCGCGCTCGCGAGCTACTCGGAGTCGATCAAGTGCGGCGTCACCGCCGTGAACGACATGTACCGCCAGGTCGAGGCGCTCGCCGACGCGGCCGAGAAGATCGGCATCCGCGCCGTCCTCTCGAACGACGTCGCCACCGACGAGCACGACCTCGACACGCTGGCCGACAACGCGCGCGCCTTCCGGGCGAAGAACGGCGCCGCGAACGGCCGCGTCCAGGTGCTCGTCGGCATCGAGTGGCTCCCGCTCGCCTCCGAGGAGCTCCTGCGCGACGCCCGCGCGCTCGCGAACGAGCTCGGCACCGGGATCCACATCCACCTGAACGAGTCCCTCTCCGAGGTCGAGATCTCGAAGGAGATGTTCGGCCGCCGCCCGACCGAGGTCGCCTACGACTGCGGCATCCTCGGCCCGGACTGCATCGCCGCGCACTGTGTCTGGCTCTCGGACGTCGAGATGGCGCTCATGCGCGAGACCCACACGCACATCTCGCACAACCCGAGCTCGAACGCGAAGCTCGGCAACGGCGTCGCCCGGCTTCCGGAGATGCTCGCGGCGGGTCTCAACGTCGGCCTCGGGCACGACGCCGCCGAGTGCAACAACAGCCGCGACATGTTCGAGGTGATGAAGTTCGCCTCGCTCATGCACCGCGCGGTGCGGGTGGACGCGAGCCTCGGGCAAGCTCCGGACGTCGTCCGCATGGCAACGAAGAACGGGAACAGGGGACTCGGGATCGACGCGGGCGAGCTCTCGCCGGGCAAGAAGGCCGACGTCATCCTGGTCGACACGCAGAGCCAGATGTTCACTCCGCTCATGCCCGGCAACAAGGATCACGTCTTCTCACACCTCGTCTTCGCCGCGAACGGGAGCTGCGTCGAGACGGTGATCGTCGACGGGCAGGTCGTCTACGAGGACCGCGAGTTCACGACGATCGACGAGGAGGAGGTTCTGCGAAACGCGAACCGGGCCTTTCTCGACGTGGTCGAGCGAATGGACGTCCCGGACCTCGAGGCCGTCCGGCGCGGCTGAGCACGTGGCTCCCCCAGTAACGTTCGCTGGCAACGTCAGTGGACGAACCACTAGAGCCCGGCCGCGTAGCCGTCCTTGCGCGCGTCGGAGCCGCCGACGAGAACGTCCCCCTCGACGAGGATGACCTGGCCGCCGCCGAACTCCGCGGTGTCCGCGGAGGGAACCGGCTGGAGGCCGAGCGCCTCGACCTCCGCGGCGCGGGCCCAGAGGCCCTCCTCGAGGCGAACGTAGCGGCCCTCGACGCGGAAGCGCGGCTGGTCGAGGGCGGCCTGGGGATCGAGACCCCCGTCCACGAGCGAGGAGACGAGCTGTACGTGCGCCTGCGCCTGGATGAAGCCGCCCATGACGCCGAACGGGCCGCGGAGCCTGCCGTTGCGCAGGAGCATGCCGGGGATGATCGTGTGGTACGGGCGGCGGCCGGGCTCGACGCAGCCGTTCACGGCGAAGCAGGCGCCGCGGTTGTGGAGCGCGACGCCGGTGCCGGGCGCGACGACGCCGGAGCCGAACGAGCTGTAGAGGCTCTGGATGAAGGAGACGGCCATGCCGTCCCCGTCGACGGCGCAGAGATAGACGGTTCCCGCCGGCGGCTCCGTGAGGGCGACGGCGGCGTCCCGCCGGCGCGCAGCGAGACGTTCCGGCGCGAGGAGCCACGAGACGTCGGCGCCGTCACGGACGTGGGCGAAGGCGTCCTCGAGCGCGAGGCGCACGCACTCGACCTGCGCGGCGAGGGTGGGCTCGCCGAGCGCGAGGAGGCCCAGACCCTCCAGGGCAGCGACTCCCTGGCCGGGCGGCGGGAGCTCGCAGACCGTCACCCCGCGGTACTCGAGGCGCAGGGGCTCCACCCAACGCGGCGCGTAGGCGAGAAGGTCGTCCTCCTCGAGCCAGCTCGCGGAGGCGATCGCCCGGGCGACGTCGCCGCGGTAGAAACCTTCGGGACCCTCCGCGGCGATGCGCCGGAGCGTCCGGCCGAGCTCCGGAAGGCGGAAGACCTCGCCGACGCGTGGAGCAGGGCCGAGCTCGGGAGGGCCCCCGGCGCCCGCCCAGTACTCGGCGGTGTACGAAGCGGCCGCCACTCCCCGTTCCGCGGCGTCGATCGCGTCGGCGAGGCAGGCGTCGAGCCCGAGGCGACCGAAGCGCTCGGCGAAGGCCCCCCAGCCTCCGACGGCGCCGGGCACGGTGATCGAGCGAGGGCCGGACTCGGCGACCGGCGCCTCCGGGTCGGCGCTGCGCGGCGCCGGACCGGCCGCATCGAGGCCGTGGAGGCGGGCGCCGTCCCAGACGATCGCAAACGCGTCCCCGCCGATCCCGGTCGACATCGGCTCGGCGATGCAGAGCGCGGCGGCTGCGGCCAGTGCGGCGTCGGCGGCGTTCCCGCCCCGCTCCAGCATGCGGAGACCTGCGCGCGTGGCAAGCGGCTGGCTCGTCGCCACCATCGCCTCGGCAGCGACGGCGGGCGGGCGGCCAGGGGCAAACCGGAATCCCATTTAGTGGCTCGCCCAGCAACGCTCGCCGGTTCCTGGCCCGCGATGAGACGTCGCCATGCTGCGTCCTCGGTCCCGCCCATATTCACGAATATGGGCGCTTCCTG
Organism: Gaiellaceae bacterium; assembly: GCA_041487575.1. Taxonomy (GTDB): domain Bacteria; phylum Actinomycetota; class Thermoleophilia; order Gaiellales; family Gaiellaceae; genus JBGPNP01. Next base: position 3,252 of record JBGPNP010000212.1, read on the forward strand.
CGTCCTTGCCTGGCTCGCTCCTCGCGACCCAGAATCCCGGCAACGTCACTGGACGAACCACTCCAGATAGCATCGCACGCATGCTGACGCTCTACGACGCCGCCCGCTGCCCGTACTGCGCCCGCGTGCGCATCCTCCTCTCCGAGAAGGGCATCCCCTACGACCCGGTCGAGATCGACCTCGACGATCGCCCGGCCTGGATCTACGAGAAGAACCCGAAGGGACGGGTGCCGGTGCTCGAGGAGGACGGCGGCTTCGTCCTGCCCGAGTCGCGCGTGATCATGGAGTACCTGGAGGAGCGGTTCCCGGAGCCGTCGTTCTTGCCGGCCGACCCGGCCGAGCGGGCGATCGTCCGGCTCTGGCTGGAGCGGCACGACGACCTCACCGGCCCGTACTACGACCTCTATCGCGAGCGCCCGAACAGCTCGCCCGAGAAGGTGCACGCCGAGCTCGCCCGGCTGGACGCGGCGCTCGCTGAACGGCCCTGGCTCTCCGGCTCGGCCTACGGGCTCGCCGACATCGGCTACGTGCCCTGGGTGCTGCGCTGCGAGACGCGGCTCGGTCTCGACGTGCGTGGGCTCCACCCAGCGCTCGCCGAGTGGCTCGAGCGTCTCGAGCGACGGCCGGCGATCGCCGCCGAGATCGAGCTCATCGCGGTGACATGAGCGGGGGCGGGGACCTGGGTCGCGCCCGGGTCCTCGCAGTGTGGCTTCTCTTCGCCGCCTGGGCGGTCGCCGTGGTCGTGACCTACTCGCGCGTGCCGACCGCGGAGCTCTTCAACGTCAGCGTCGGCGGTGTGCGCGGCGGGCTCGGGCGGGCGCTGGTCTTCCTGAACTTCCCGACTGCGCTCGTCGCGATCGCGCTCGCACTGATCTCGGCCGATCGCCTGCGCGGCGCCGGCTGGGCGGTCGCGGTCGCGGTGACCGTCGGCCTCTGCGCCGTCGTCGTGGGACCCGGCGTCGTCGACCAGAACGACCTCGACGCGAAGCCGGTGAACGCGCTGCCGGCGCTTGGCGTCCTCGGAGCGCTCGGGCTGACGATGATCGCCCGCCGCGCTTGGCCGGGTAACTCCGGGGCACCCCGGCCCACCACCCGGCTTCGATCCTATCCGGGAAAAGCGCGCGTGTGGGTGACGGACCGTGCCGACTTCGTCACGACATTGCGCCAAGACCCGCGCGCCCTGCGCGCGCCGGGCCGGCCGGTTGCGATGGCCCTCATCATCCTGGCCTCGCTCCCCTGGATCGCGGCCGAGCTCGGCTTCCACCTCGACGGCCCCTTCCTCGGCTCCGAGCTCAGGCCGGAGCCCGGGCACCCTGCCATCGCTGCCGTCCACCTCGGGCACCACCACGGCATGGACGGCTCGTTGCTCGCGCTCACCGCGCTCGCCCTCCTGCCCGCCGCAGCCCGCCTGGGGAGGCGGCGCCTCCGGACAGCAGTCTCCGCCTACCTCTCGCTCATCCTCGTCTACGGGCTCGCGAACGCCGTCCAGGACGGCTGGGGAGAGCAGGTCGTCAAGCGCGGCTGGACGGACGACACGCTCCCGAACATGCTCCATCCGAGCGTGAGCTTCGCTTGGCTCGGCATTCTGATCGCTGCGGCGCTCGCATACAGGCTGCTATACCGTCACGCTCGATGAGGCCGACGGTCGTTCTCCTCCACGCCTTCCCGCTCAACTCGCGCATGTGGGAAGGGCACCGGGAGGCGCTCGAGGCGGCCGGGTACGCGGTCGTCGCGCCTGACCTCCCAGGCGAGCCGGAGGCGACCTTCGCCGCCTGGGCGCGCCGCGTCCTCCGGCTCGTGGAGGGGGACTTCATCCCGGTCGGCGTCTCGATGGGCGGGTACCTCATCTTCGAGCTCTGGCGCCAGGCCTCCGACCGCATCCGCGCGCTCGTCCTCGCCGACACGCGTGCCGCGCCCGAGGCGCCGGACGCGCGTGCGGCCCGCGAGGAGACGATCCGCCTCGTCGGGGACGAGGGTGTTGCGGCGGTCTGGGAGCTGATGCGCGGGCGCCTGCTCGCCCCGGGCGCTCCCCCCGAAGTCGTCGAGCGCGCACGAG
>JBGPNP010000213.1:0-5296 GCA_041487575.1 Gaiellaceae bacterium
CTCCGGCTCGACGAGCATGCCGCAAACGGGATCGCGGACGAGTGCCTGCAGGGCCTTGAAGCGCCCGTCCTCGAGCCAGAGGACGCGGTCGGCCACCTCGCGCAGGCGGTCGTCGTGGCTCACCATGACGACCGTCGTCTTTTCCTCCTTGGCAAGTCGCCGCAGGAGACGCATCGTCTCGGCGCCGTGGTGCGAGTCGAGATTGGCGGTCGGCTCGTCGGCGAGGATGAGCGCAGGGCGGTTCGCGATCGCGCGCGCGATGGCGACCCGCTGCTTCTCACCGCCGGAGAGCTTGTCCACCCGGAAGTCGAGCCGCTCGGCCAGGCCCAAGTTGCTGAGCAGCCGCTCGGCGCGCTCGCGGGCGTCCCGGCCGGTACGCCCGGCGATGTTGAGAGCGACCTCGACGTTCTCGCGGGCCGAGAGGGCGGCGACGAGGTTGAAGTCCTGGAAGATGAAGCCGAAGGTGCGGGCGCGGAAGCGCGGGAGCTCGCGTTCGGTGAGCGCGGCGATGTCTGTGCCCTCAACCCAGACCTCGCCTGCCGTCACGTGCAGGAGACCGCCGAGCATCGAGAGGAAGGTCGTCTTCCCCGAGCCGGACGGGCCCATGACGAGGACGATCTCGCCGCGCTCGAGGTCGAGGTCGAGGCCGCGCACGGCCTCGACGCGGGTCTCGCCCTCCCCGAACGTCTTGGCGAGGCCGTGGATGCGAACGAGCGAGGAAGCCATCGAAGTCACCTACCTCCGAAAGACGCTGGCGGGATCGACGCGGGCGACGTGCAGGACGGGGAGGGCGGCAGCCGCGAGGGCGACCGCCCCTGCGACCGCGAGCGCCTGCACGACGTCAGCGGGTCGGACGACGAGGACGAGTGCCGGCGCGAGCCGCGGGAGCAGCAGGCCGAGCAGCCAGACGAGCGCGAGGGCGAGAGCGAAGCCCGCCGCGACCGTCGCGCCGACCTGGGCGAGTACGAGGCCGAGCGCGCTCTTCGCGCGCAGGCCGAGCGCGCGCAGGACCGCGTAGTCGCGAAGCTGGGAGAGCGTCGAGCTGTAGGCGACGAGCCCGGCGACTGCGACGCCGATGACGAAGCCGACGAAGATCATCGCGCGGACGATGTCGGTCGACATGTCTCCGACGACCCTGCGCTCGGAGCGGGCGAAAGCCGCGCGGGTGGAGGCGGTCACACCGGGCACGGCGCGCTCGATCCGCACCGCGAGCCCCTCCGCGGGCACCCCCGGCCGGGCGCGGACGAGGACGTAGCTCACGACGCCCGAGCTCCGAAGCAGGCGGGAGAGGTCCTCCCGCCGGACGACTGCGAGCGAGTTCGTGATCGAGGCCATGCTCCCGAGCTCGCCCGAGACCCGGAGGCTCCGCCCCAGCACTCGCACCGTCGAGCCCACGCGTGCACCGAGCGTGCCGGCGAGGGTGCGCTCGAGCAGGACCTCGCCGGCGCCGGGACGCCTGCCCGCAACGAGGGGAAGAGGCTCGCCGCCCGAGTCGTCCCCGATCAGGTAGACGATGCCCCGCCGGTCGCCGCGCTCGACGAGCGTCGGAACAGAGAGGATCGGCTTCGCCTCCTCTACTCCGGGAAGGGCGGCGATCGCGCCCGCAATCTTCTCGGGGAGAGCCGACTGGGTCATGTGCATCGTGTCGACCCCGCTCTGCGCAACGATCACGTCGGCGCCGCTCCCGTCGATGTAGGCGGTCAGACGCTCCTCCATCCCGGCGAAGATCGCCTTGAGGACGAGCACGAGGAGGAGAGCCGTCGCGATCCCGGCGAGGCCTGCGAGCGTCCGGCCCGGGCGGGCGAGGAGCTGCCGGCGGGCGACGGGGACGCTCATCGGCGAAAGGCCGAAGCCGGATCGAGGCGGGCGAGGTAGCGGGCGGGGAGAAGGGCGGCTGCGAGGGCCGTCGCGAGCGCGCCGGCCGCGATCGGGCCGACGGTTCCAGGCGTGACGACGATCAAGTACTTCGGCGCGAGGGCCGAAACCGCCCTCGCGGCGCCCAGCCCGAGGAGCGCCCCGAGCGCGGTCCCGCCGAGGGCGAGGGCAATCGCCTGTGCGGCGACGAGCCGGAAGAGGGCAGACCGCGGGAGCCCGACAGCTTTCAGCGTCGCGTACTCGCGGCTTCGCTCGCTCGTCGAGCTGTAGATGGTGAGGCCGATGACGAGGATGGCGACGGCGAAGGCGATCGCGACCATCGCTCGGAGCGGCCCGGAGAAGGCGCCGACGAAGAGGCGGCGGTCGTTGGCCGCGACCTCCTCCTTCGTCAGCGCGGAGACGCCGGGTACGGCGCGGTCGATGCGGCGGGCGAGAGTCTCCGGCGCCACGCCGGGAGCGGGGCGCACGAGGAAGAAACCGGCCGTTCGAGGTTGGCGGTTGAGGGCGTTGACAGTGCTCCGGGTTGCGAAGGCGAGCGGGGTCATGAAGGCGCTCGTCCCGCTCGAGAGACCGACGATCCGCAGGCGCGCTCCCCGGTACTCGAGCGTCGAGCCGACCCCGAGACCGTGCTCGGAGGCGAGCACCCGGTCGAGCACGAGCTCGCCGTCGAAGCGAGGGGCCCGCCCCGACGCGATCCTCCAGGGGCCGCCCGGCTTCCCGGGGTCGTAGCCGACGAGCAGCGCGAGGGCGCGGCGGCCGTGCAGGCGGAGCATCGCGTACTGCTGGCCGATCGGCGCGGCCCAAGCTACGCCGGGGACGCGCTCGATCCTCGAGCCGAGCTCCTCCGGCAGGACCGAGACCTGGCTCAGGAAGTTGCGGGATCCGCTCTGGCCGACGAGTACCGGAGCCTGGTGGTCGACATAGAGGGTCACCTGCTCGCCCATCCCGCGCCGGAGGCCGCTGAGAAGGAGGACGAGGGTCACCGCCGCCGCGACCGCGGCGATGCTCACGCAGAGCTTCGCGGGCTCGGCGGCGAGCTGGCGCCAGGCGACCGGAACCCGGTCAGGGCGAATGGTGCTGCTCATGGCCGGTCGGCTGCTCGATCCCGGGCTTCGCCGGCGCCTTGCCGTCGTCGCCGCGGATGAGGGGGCCGATGACGAAGGACGAGATCGAGAAGGCGGCGGCCATGACGAGGAGCGCCGTCGCCGGCGCGAGCCAGGTCTTGAAGCGCCTGTGGAGGCGAAGCAGGAACGGCACCGCGAGGACGAACCCGACCGCCGCGAAGAGCGCCGTCCCGCCGGCCCCGGCGAGGAGCGCGGCGCCCGCGAGCGGACCGACGTGGTGGAGCACGTGCGGCAGGACGCCGATGAAGGCGCCCCAGACTGCAAGGACGCCGCTCCACGCGCGCGTGGCCAGCGAGCGCTCGAGAGCGACGGTGCTCATGGGGCGACCTTCCCCTGAACATCCTCCCGAGCGAAGCGATGGGACAAGCTCGCCCCGCGGAAAGTGCGCAGCACTTTTCGCGGATAGCTCACGACTTCCTCCCGTGCTCGCCCTGGGCCAGCTTGACCGCGATGTAGACGACGACGCCGATGAGGATGACCCAGAAGGACATCATCAGCGTCCCCCAGAGCCAGTCCCAGCCCTCCATGTTGTGCGAGTACATCTCGACTCCTCTCGTTTGGCCCCATCGTGGCTTGCGGTCGCGGGCGCCACATCGGCGTCAACACGGATACCCCGTAGGGGTAAATCACGGATTCGTTCCAGCGTCTGTTCATGGCTTTCGGGCAGTGTGGGAGGCCCGCGTGAAGAGCCCGTGAAGAAGGGCGCTGCTTCACCGAATCGGCAGAACTCGTTCATTGCTCCTTCACCGCGGGCGGGCAGGCTCGCGGCATGGACGCTGCCGAATATCGGGTAGCCGTGTTGGCTACTAGGGTCTCGGAGGGCCGGTCCCGCGATCTTCGCTGCAGGGTCTGCGGCTACGGCATCGTCTGGCGGGGGCTCCTCCCGGAGCGCTGCCCCATGTGCGGGACGTCCGCTTGGACTCCGGCAGCTCGATCGCCGCGCGACTCGGCAGATGCGATCGGCGCCCTTGCAGAAGCGGGCGACCCGATCCTTCGGTGACCGCTATCAGGCGGGGCGCCGCAGACGGAAAAGGGCGCGCTGGCCGCTTACGGTCACGGCGACCTTGAAGGTGTGGCCGGCCGGCATCGTGACGTTGTTGCCGTAGTGCATGTCGCTCGGCCCTTCCTCGATCCCGTACATCATCGCGATCGGGACGGCCCTTGGCTTGCCTCCGGCGGCCAGGTCGACGAGCGTCATGACGGGGTGCGCGTTGCCGACGACCCTGCCCGTGCTCCTCGAGCAGATGTGAGCCTCGAGGTGCCTCATGGACATGTCCATCATGTTCCCCATCATCATCTGGCCGCCCACCATGACCTCGCCGGTCTTCAGGTGCTTCGCCTTCACCTCGGCGCTCGTGTGCATCTCCTCGGGCGGCCCCGCCCTGAGAGTGATGACGTAACTCGCAGTCTTCGCACTCTGGACTCCCGGGCCGCTCGGGCAGCCGGCCTCGGTGGCTGCCGGCGCCGCCGTCGCGGCGAGGGTCGCGACCACACCGCCGACCGAGGTCGCGAGGACGAGAAGCACACGACGTAGTCTGCTCATGGTTGGACTCTACTAGCCCCGTGCGCACGCGGGCTCCCGATCCGGATGGCACGCTTTGTCCCTCGCCTGAGCGAGACGAGGAAGCTCGTGCTCAGAGCGAGGAGCACGAGCTCGATCGCCGGCATCAGGCTGTCGAGGTCGACCCCTTCATCAAAGCCCTCCTTGGGGATGAACCACGGATGCGCCGAGCTGTTGGCGAGGTGGAAGTTGACGTTCATGAAGATGGCGCCGAAGGAGGCGACTGCGGTGACGAGCAGGAGAGCCACGCGGCCGCCGCCAGGCAGGCGCTGCCAGGAAAACAGCCAGACGAACGCCGCCACGACGAACGCAATCCCGATCAGGAGCTCTCCGATCTCGATCAGGTAGCCGAAGGCGGTCGCGTTCGGAATGACGGAGCCATCGAGGAAGCTCTTATACCAGCCGGCGGCTCCCGCGGACTTAGCCCTGAGCTCATCGGCGAGGCCGCTCGGAAAGCCGCCGCGGACGATCTTCGTGATCCCGGACATGAACCACTCGTAGCCGATGAAGGCCTGAACGAGGAGCAGGCCGATGAGACCGACTCGACTACTAATGCCTGGTGTGGGTTCTTCACGTTCCATTGCCTGTTCCTCCAGCACGGTGTTTGCCAGCAAGAGTGGCACTCGTAGCCCTTCGCCGCAGCCGCGAAACCGCGTATCTCAGCATCGGGAAAGTACGGAACCGAGCAGGGGAATCGGCCTGAGGCAGGCCGGCACCTGCGCGCGAGGGAGCCCGC
>JBGPNP010000214.1:0-5267 GCA_041487575.1 Gaiellaceae bacterium
CACTCGCACCCGTTCTGGGCGCGCCCGTTCGCGGACGTCACCGTCGTCCACAACGGCCACGTGACGAACTACTCCAAGAACCGCCGCATCTACGAGATGCGCGGCTACACGTTCCAGACGGAGAACGACACCGAGTTCGTCGCCGTCTACCTCGCGGAGCAGCTCTCGCGCGGGCTCACGCTCGACGAGGCGGTGCGGCGCTCGATCGACGACCTCGACGGCTCGTTCACCTACCTCGTCTCGACGGCTGACGGCTTCGGGGTCGCCCGCGACCGCTTCTCGACGAAGCCGTGCCTGGTCGCCGAGACGGACGACTGGGTTGCGGTCGTCTCCGAGGGGATCGCGCTCGCCGGAGCGTTCGGCGACGAGTTCGAGATCCACACGTACGAGCTCGAGGGCGGAGAGGCGCGGGCATGGACGCGGTGACGCTCGCCACGGTGGATGCGCACGGGAGGACGACGCGCGAGGTGAACGAGGAGATCCGCGCGCTCGTCGCGGCCGGCCAGCGCGACATCGAGGTGCTGAGCCCCGGCTCGCGTCACAACCTCGCCGTCGGCATCCTCGAGCCCGCGCGGATCGTCTTCAGGGGCGACGTCGGCTACTTCTGCGGCGGGCTCTCGGACGGGCTCGAGCTCGAGGTGGAGGGCGACGCCGGGTGGTCCCTGGGGGCCGACATGATGTCCGGGAAGATCGTCGTCCACGGGAGTTCGGGCTCCTCGACGGCGCCGTCCAGCCGTGGCGGCCTTGTCGTCGTCATGGGGAGCGCGGGCGCGCGGACGGCCATTGCGCTCAAGGGCGGCACGATCGTCGTCGGCGGCTCGACGGGCTACATGACGGGCTTCATGATGCAGAAGGGCCGGCTCATCGTCTGCGGCGACGCCGGCGAGGCCTTCGGTGACTCGATGTACCAGGGCGAGCTCTTCTGCGGCGGCGACATCCGCGACCTCGGCTCGGATGCGGTGCTCGAGGAGCCGACGGACGAGGAGCTGGCCTGGCTCTCCGAGACGCTTCAGCCGTTCGGCCTCGGCCCGAAGCGCGAGTGGAAGAAGGTGCGCTCGGGCGGGAAGCTCTGGCGCTACGACAAGCGTGAGTTCGCCGTCTGGAAGGAGGCTCTGTGACCCACTCCCCCACCCTGGGTGGGGATCCCCGGGCCCCCCGAACCCCCCACCACCCGCTTCGAGCGTACCGCCGCAACAAGGACGAGGGACGCGCGGACTGTGCCAAGTCTGTCACGGGACAGGGTCAACTTTCACCAGACAGGATGGTGTCGCGATGACCGCGAACGGCAACATCGACTGGTCGCACCGGCACCTGCCGCGGCCCTCCCATGTCTGGGCGCCCGAGGTGATCGAGGACATCCAGCGCAAGGCCGAGCTCGGCCGTTACGTCATGGGCGCCTTCTCGACGACGCGACGGCTGCCGAGCCTCGACGACCTCACCTTCATCCCGTGCACGCTCGCGCGCGTGCCGCTCGAGGGCTACCGCGAGCGCTGCGAGACGAAGACCGTCCTCGGGACGCGGGCACAGCGGCCGCTCGAGCTCTCGACCCCGGTCTGCATCTCCGGGATGAGCTTCGGCGCGCTCTCGGCGAACGCGAAGGAGGCGCTCGGGCGCGCGGCCACGATCGTCGGCACCTCGACGACGACCGGCGACGGCGGCATGCACCCACGCGAGCGGGCGGCCTCCCACAAGCTCGTCTACCAGGTGACGCCGAGCCACTACGGCAACAACCCCCACCACATGCAGACTGCCGACGCCGTCGAGCTCGTCGTCGGCCAGGGCGCCAAGCCGGGCACCGGCGGCGTCCTCCTCGGCTTCAAGGTCTCCGACGAGGTCGCGAACATGCGCGACCTGCCGGTCGGCGTCGACCAGCGCTCGCCGGTGCGCCACCCGGACTTCATCGGCGCGGACGACATGCGGATCAAGATCGAGGAGCTGCGCGAGGCGACCGGCCACCAGGTGCCGATCTTCGTGAAGATCGGGGCCTGCCGCGTGTTCGACGACGTGCGGCTGGCGGCGAAGGCCGGCGCGGACGTCATCGCCATCGACGGGATGGAGGGGGCAACGGCGGCCTCGCCGCTCCTTCTGCTGGATCACACCGGCGTCCCGACGCTCGCCGCCGCCGTCGAGGCGCGCGAGGCGCTGATCGACATCGGCCGCTACGGTGAGATCCAGATCGTGATCGCGGGCGGGATCCGCTCGGGCGTGGACGCAGCGAAGGCTCTCGCTCTAGGGGCGGACGCGGTTTACATTGCCACCGCCGCGATGATCGCGCTCAACTGCAACGCCCCGCTTCACGTCGAGGACTACGAGAAGCTGGGCGTCGCGCCCGGCACGTGCCGCGAGTGCCACACCGGCCTCTGCCCGGTCGGGATCACGACACAGGACCCCGAGCTCGCGGCTCGGCTCGAGGTCGAAGCCGCGACCGAGCGCGTCGTGAACTTCCTGAACTCGATGACGATGGAGATCCAGATGCTGGCACGGGCCTGCGGGAAGTCGAACGTCCACAATCTCGAGCCCGAGGACATGCGCTCGCTCACGCTCGAGGCCGAGGCGATCACCGGCATCCCGCTCGTCGGGAGAATCCATCGGTGAAGCACGTCGTCACGGCTGACGAGGTGCGGCGGCTGGCGTCTGAGGGCGAGCGCGAGCTCATGCTCCGGGAGCACACCGTCCTAACGGACGCCGCCCTCGATGAGGCCGCGCTCCTCGGCGTCCGCATCGTCGAAGGCTCGACGTACTCGACGCAGGCGCGTGAGCCGACCGTGCCGGCGCCGCGGCCCGGAGCAGGCGGCCTCCCGGAGCCGGTCCTCACCGGACTGACACGGGAGCGTGCACAAATTCAAGACCTGAGCCCCGGGTCAGGTCTTCAAGCGAGGCGGGCGCCCACACCAACGCGGATCGAGGGCCTCCCTGATTACGCCAAGCTCCACACGAAGCTCCTGATCGGAGGCGAATGGGTCGACGCGGCGGGCGGCGCAACCGTGCCGACGATCGACCCGGCGACGAACCAAGCGATCGCCGAGGTCGCCGCGGCGCAGGCGGAGGACGTCGACCGGGCCGTGCGCGCGGCGCGCGCCGCCTTCCCGGCGTGGCGCGATCTCGACCCGGACAAGCGCGCCCGAATCCTCCTTCGCGTCGGGGAGATCATCGAAGCGGAGCGGGAGCACCTCGCGAAGATCGAGAGCCACGACGTCGGCAAGCCGATCCGCGAGGCCGCGCTCATCGATCTTCCCGCCTGCTGGGATCCATGGCGCTTCTATCAGGGCCTCGTGCGCGCGATCGACGGCCGTGTGCTCGCGCTCCCCAAGCGCTCTCTCGACTACGTCCGCAAGGAACCGATGGGCGTCGTCGGCATGATCATCCCCTGGAACTTCCCGCTCCACATCGCCTCCCGTAAGGGCTCGGCCGCGCTCGCGGCCGGGAACACCGTCGTCCTCAAAGCCCCGGAGCTTGCGCCGCTCACGTGTCTCGAGCTCGGCCGCATCTGCCTGGAGGCGGGTATGCCGCCGGGTGTCTTCAACGTCGTCCCGGGCCTCGGCGAGGTCGCGGGCGCGGCGCTCGCCGAGCATCCGGACGTGAACAAGATCGCCTTCACCGGGTCGACGGTGACCGGCCGCTCGGTCATGCGGGCAGGCGCGGGGACGATCAAGCGCGTCTCGCTCGAGCTCGGCGGCAAGTCGCCGTCGATCGTCTTCGCTGACGCCGACCTCGACCGGGCCGTCATCGGTTCCGTGTTCGGCATCTACCTGGCGCAGGGCGAGGTCTGCTCGGCCGGCTCACGCGTTCTCGTCGAGCGGCCGGTCTACGACGAGTTCGTCAAGCGCTTCACCGAGAAGGCAGGGAAGATCCGGGTCGGGATGCCGCACCGCTGGGAGACGCAACTGGGCGCCCTCATCAACAAGCGCCAGTGCGAGCGCGTGTACGAGTACGTCGAGATCGGCCGAGCAGAGGGCGCCACGGTGGCCTATGGGGGCAAGCGACCGGCCGACCCTGCGCTCGCCGCGGGGAACTTCATCGAGCCGACGATCTTCGCGAACGTCCGGAACGACATGAAGATCGCGCAGGAGGAGATCTTCGGCCCGGTCGTCGTGGTCATTCCCTTCGAAGGCGAGGAGGAGGCGGTACGCCTCGCGAACGACGTCCGCTACGGCCTCGCCGCAGGCGTCTGGACTCGCGACGCCGGCAAGGCGCACCGCGTCGCCCACACGCTCGAGGCAGGCTCGATCTGGGTGAACCACTACAGCGCCTACCCGAGCGAGGCGCCGTTCGGCGGCTACAAAGAGAGTGGCACCGGCCACGACCTCGGCCTCGAGTCGCTCGCGGAGTACCTCGAGACGAAGAACGTCCACATGGACATCGGTCTCGAGACGTTCGACTGGTACGAGCAGTGACCCCCACCACGTGCAGCCGCGAGGCACCTCTCGCCCGCGACGAACTGTGCAGGGGCGAGGCAAGCCTCGCCCCTGCCGACGAAGGAGGAGCAAGATGAACGGAGCGTTGGGACTCATCGAGACGCGCGGCCTCGTCGCCGCCATCGAGGCGGCCGACGTCATGGTGAAGGCGGCGAACGTCGAGCTCGTCGGCCGGGAGTCGGTCGGTGGCGGCTACGTCACCGTCGTCATCACCGGCGACGTCGGCGCGGTCAAGGCGGCGATCGACGCGGGCGCGACCGCCGCGAAGAAGACGGGTGAGCTCGTGTCGGCCCACCTGATCCCGCGGCCGCACGAGGACGTCCAGAAGTTGCTCCCGGGCGCGACTGCGAGCGCGTGAGGGCCTTCCGGATCATCTGCGACGGCGAGGTCATCGAGGCCGAGCTCCTCGAGGAGGACGCCCCGCGCGTCTGCTCGCGCTTCCGGGCTGTCCTCCCCATGGACGGGACGATGGTGCACGCGAAGTTCGCCGGCGAGGAGACGATCGTCATGGTCCCGTTCTTCACCGAGCAGGAGAACCCGAAGCTGGACGTCGTCGCGGGCGACATCGGCTACTACCCAGGGCGGCAGACGATCTGCCTCTTCTACGGCCAGACGAAGCCGTTCGGCGAGGTCTCGTACTTCGCGCGTGTCAGCTCGAACCTCGAGGGCCTCGCACGCGTCGGCCGCAGGCTGCTCGAGGTCGGCCACGTGCCGGTGAGACTGGAGGCCCCATGAGGTTGTCCGCGAAAGATGCTGCGCATTCTCCGCGGCGGTATCCGCGCGAAATGCTCCGCATTTCGCGCGGATCGTGGTTTGCCCCTTCGCTTCGCTCGGGAGTGAGATCCGGAATCG
>JBGPNP010000215.1:0-5248 GCA_041487575.1 Gaiellaceae bacterium
AGCTCGCCCGTGTCCGTCACCTCGCCGATGACGGCGAACGCGAGCTCCCACTTCGCCACCGCAGCCTCGACCTCGGCGAGCCGCCGCGTCGCCACGACCGCGACCATCCGCTCCTGGCTCTCGGAGATCATGATCTCAGCGGGTCCCATGCCGGACTCGCGGAGCGGGACGCGGTCGAGGTGGACGTCCACGCCCGCGCCCCCGCGGCTCGCCATCTCGGCGAGGGAGCTGGCGAGGCCGGCTGCGCCGAGATCCTGGAGCGAGACAACGAGCCCGCGCTCGACGAGCTCGAGGCTCGCCTCGAGGAGCTTCTTGCCGGTGAAGGGGTCACCGATCTGGACGGACGGGCGCTTGTCCTCGTCCTCGCCGGAGAGCTCCTGGCTTGCGAGGACGCTCGCGCCGCCGATCCCGTCGCGGCCGGTCGTGGCGCCGAAGAGGACGACGAGGTTCCCGGGGCCGGTCGCGCCTGCGCGCGTCAGGCGCTCCTTGGGGACGACGCCGACGCACATCGCGTTCACGAGCGGGTTCGCGGCATAGGCCGGGTCGAAGAAGGTGTCGCCGCCGACGGTGGGGATCCCGACGGCGTTCCCGTAGTGGCCAATGCCTCCGGCGGCGCGCCAGAAGCTCCAGTCGGGTGCGCCGAAGCGGAGCCCGTCGAGGAGCGCGATCGGCCGCGCGCCCATCGCGACGACGTCGCGGATGATGCCGCCGACCCCCGTGGCAGCGCCCTGGAAAGGCTCGACCGCGGAGGGGTGGTTGTGGCTCTCGACCTTGAAGACGACCGCCTCGCCGCCGCCGACGTCGACGACGCCCGCGTTCTCGCCCGGCCCCTGGAGGACTCCTGGGCCCTCGGTCGGGAAGCGCCTGAGGAGGAGGGCGGAGTGCTTGTAGCCGCAGTGCTCCGACCAGAGGAGGGAGAAGATCGCGAGCTCGAGGTCGTTGGGAGCGCGCCCGAGCAACTCCCGGATACGGTCGAGCTCGCCGTCCGTCAGGCCGAGCGCGCGATGGAGCGGCTGTTCCGCAACCGAGCTCAAGAGGTGATCCCACTCTAGCGCCTGGCTCGGACCGGCCAGGCTCGAGCCTCGCGACCTTCGGTAGCCTGGACTCGCGGTGATCCGCGGCTACCTCCCACGCCTTCTCCTGCTCTCCTCCCTTTGGGGAGCCTCCTACCTCTTCATCAAGGTCGCGGTCGAGGAGATGGAGCCGGCGGCGATGATGGCGCTCCGGCTCCTGCTCGCCGCGTCCCTCCTCTCCGGCGTCCTCGTCGCGAGCATGGGCTTTCGCCCGGCGGTCGCGGCGGTGCGCGCGACGGGGCGCCACGGCGTCGTACTCGGGATCATCAACGGCGTCGGGCCCTTCTGGCTGATCGCCTGGGGCGAGAAGCACATCGACTCGGGCATCGCCGCGATCGCGAACTCGACGGTGCCGATCTTCGTCGCCCTGCTCGCGATCCGCCTCAGGCCGAGCGAGCGCGCGAGGGGCATCCGGCTCGGCGGCGTCCTCGTCGGGCTCCTGGGCGTCGGCGTCCTCGCCGGCTTCCGCCCCGAGGGAGGCTGGTGGGCGGCGGCAGGGACGATGGCCGTCGTCCTCGCCTCGCTCTCGTATGCGCGCGCGAACCTCTACACGCAGGAGCACTTCGCCCGCACGCCGCCGCTCGTGACCGCGACGGCCGCGCTCGTGAGCGGTGCGGTCGTCATCCTCCCCTTCGGTCTCCTGCAGCTTCCGGGCCACGTGCCGAGCTGGAAGGCGCTCGGGTCCGTGGCGGCGCTCGCGGTCGCCGGCACAGTGCTGGGCTCGGTCATCCTCTACCGGATGCTCACGACGTACGGCTCGTCGCGGACGACGCTCGTGACGTATCTCCTGCCCGCGTTCGCGCTCTTCTACGGCGCCGTCCTCCTCGGCGAGCCCGTGCCGGCGAACGCGATCGCGGGACTCATCCTCATTCTCGGCGGCGTCGCTCTCGGCTCCGGCCTCGTCCGGCTTCCGCGGCGGCGCGAGGCCGTGCCCGCCGCCGCCGAGCCGTGACCGAGCTTCTCGCCGGCGACGGCTTCCGCCTGCGGCGCGCGACTGCGGACGACGCGCTTTTCCTCCTCGAGCTCTCGCGGCACGACGCCGTCGAGCCCTTTCTGGCCGCGGTCTCTCCCTGGCGTGAGGAGGAGCTCGCGGCCGAGCTCGAGCGCTCCGCGGCCGAGCCCGATCACTACGGACGGCTCGTTCTCGAAGTCGTGCAGGGGGACGCGTGGACGCGGGCCGGAGCGCTCGCCTACGAGGTCTCGAACCGCCGCAGCCGGATCGCGCACCTCTTCGGCGTCATGCTCCACCCCGGCTTCCGCGGCCGGCGCCTGGCGGAGGAAGCGACCCGCGCTCTCGTCCGCCACCTCGTCTTCGACCTCGACTATCACCGTGTCCAGCTCGAGGTCTACGGGTTCAACGACCAGGCGATGCGGGTCTTCGAGCGCGCCGGCTTCGTCCGCGAGGGGGTCCGGCGAAGGGCCTACTGGCGTCACGGGGAGTGGCAGGACGGCGTGCTCTACGCCGTCGTGCACGAGGATCTCGAGCAGGCGTAGGATCAGGCATGGCCAGATTTCTGCACACCATGTACCGGATCACGGATCCGGAGAGGAGCCGGGCGTTCTACGAGTCGCTCGGCTTCGAGTTCCGCCGCGAGTCGCCGATCGTACGCAACGGAGAGCTGGAGGCGACCAACTTCTTCTTCGGCCTGCCCGGTCAGGATGAGGAGCTCGAGCTGACCTTCAACCACGACGGCCGCTCGTATGAGCTGGGCACCGCCTACGGGCACATCGCGATCAGCGCCGACGACCTCGACGAGACGCTCGCACGCCTGGCCGGCCGGGGTATCGAGCCGGAACGGCAGCCCTACAGGGTGCACGAGGGCGGCTCGCGGATCTGCTTCGTGAGAGATCCAGACTCGTATCGAATCGAGCTGATCGACCGCTCGGGTCGTTGACCGGACGCAGATCGGCTCACGCCGCGCGTTCGAAGAAGTCGCGCGCGTTGGCGTGGAGGATCCGCCCGGCGAGGCGCCGGGCGCTGCCGTCGTCCAGATAGCCGTCGCGGACCTTCTCCTGCAGGACCTCGCCGATCAGCCGGCGGGCGAGCGCGATCGCGCCGTAGCTCTCCTCCGGGTGCCAGCTGTCACCTCCGAACATGAGGCGCGACTCATCCGAGAGGATCTCGATCGCCTCGTGCAGAGCGAGCTTGAAGTGCGAGGGGCTGAGCATGAACGACCACGTCAGATCCAGCCAGATGTTCCGGTATGTGAAGGTCATGCCGAGCAGGTCGCGGCTCCACGGATACGCCAGGTGCATGAGGAGGAACCGCGTTCCTGAGTGGCGCTCGACGAGACCGGCGGCGTTCAGCGGATGCGAGCCTCGGACGAGCGCCGTGCCCAGGTGCATCTGAACCGGGATTCCGCGGTCGCCGGCGAGCGTGCAGAGGCGGTCGACGACCAGATCGCCGAACGCCTTCCGCTCTTCGGGCGACGGGGCCTCCTTCCCCCAGGCCCGACGAGCGAGCGCCTCGTCAGGCTCGTCGAAGCAGAGGTCTCGGTCGTAGGCGAGGGCGCTCTTCA
This sequence comes from Gaiellaceae bacterium, assembly GCA_041487575.1. Classification (GTDB taxonomy): domain Bacteria; phylum Actinomycetota; class Thermoleophilia; order Gaiellales; family Gaiellaceae; genus JBGPNP01. Next base: position 3,593 of record JBGPNP010000215.1, read on the forward strand.
GCGCGACCTGGTGGCGGTCGCCGAGCGTGTCGACGAAACGCTCGAGGAAGTCCGCGTAGTCGTCGAAGGTGTCCAGCTCGACGCCGAGGGCCCGGGCGAAGTCGTGGCCGCTGTTCCCATTGTGGTCGCGGCTCTTGGGGTGCCAGCCGAGGGCGAGCGCGTTGACGCGCGCGACCGACCGATACGACTCGCCGAGCGCTCTGCGCGCGTCCAGCAGCGGGTTCGAATAAGGGTCGGTGATGATGCGCTCGACGCCGGCCCTGGCCATGACCTCCCCGGCCCAGCCGGGATCGCAGTGACGGCTGCGGATCGCCTCGTCCAGGGCCTCCCAGTTCTCCCTCGTGATCCCGCCGACGCCGAGCCCGTAGAGCTCCGACACTCCCGAGACCAGCGTTCGCACGAGCGCGTTCGATCCGCTTCCTTCGACGTAGGCGGCGATGTCGTCCCATGAGCCGGCTCTCGGCTCGGTCGGCTGGGCGAACCCGTCTCCCTGCTCCGACGGAAGGGCATAGGGACGTGCCTGTGTCCAGCCCGCATAGCTCTGCTGGAGGAGCTTCAGGAGCCCGACGTCCCGGTCGCCCAGGATCTCGGGCATGTGGTGCTCGTGCACGTCGTAGACGGGCTGCGCGCCTATGAAGGTCTTCAGCTCGTCGGCCACTGGCTGATCTCCGGAGAAAGGCCGATCCTACTCGGGAGGTTCAGTCGTTCGGGCGGACATCCTTCCGGAGCCCCGCGGCGGGGGTCCAGCGCCAGCTCTCCCAGATCGCCTCCTCGAACCGGACGTACGCGGCGGCCTCGATGTCCAGCGCGAAGAGGTGGTAGGTCGGCTCCTCGGGCGCCCAGTCGATCCGGGCCCTGATCGCGTCCCGGTACCTCTGCCGGAGCCCAGGCTCCTGCACGTCGTCCGCCGTCCCGTAGAGCTTCACGTCCCCGCCCGGGTTCATGCGGTCGCTCGGCGTGCTGTGCACGACGCAACGCGGATCGCGGAGGAGGTCGAGCGCCTTCTTCGAGCGCCACATCATCCCCAGAAGCAGATGGCCGCCCGCGAAGTCCGGCTCCACCGGGCTGACGCGCGGCGAGCCGTCTGTCCGGATCGTGCCGACCATGACCACCTCGTCCTTGGTGAAGCGCTTCCTTGCGATCGCTGCGATCTCGGGGCAGGCCTCTCCGAACTCGTCCCACCTCACGTGCACAACCTCCTTGATCGATCCTGACACGGACTCGGCACACTCCGGTCACACACGCGTCACATTTTCCGCGCTACGTTGTCTCCCATGGCTCAGGCGAAGACGGCGACACCCTGGGGAGAGGCTCGGGTAGTCGAGGAGCTCCGCGTGCCCCAGCGCGCCGGGGACAAGCGCTTCGCGTCGGTCGTGCAGCTGCTCGAGGGAGAGAGGGGCGAGCGGCTCATCCGCTTCTCCTACTCGACGGACGGGCGGAGTCGGAGAGGGCCGGTGACGCTGCGGGAGCGGGATCTGCAGCGGCTGAAGAAGGTGCTAGGAGAGTTTCCGGGGCTCGCGGACGCCCTCTCGCTCGGGGTTTGAGGGTTCCGGCGCCCGGCGAGCCGGCAGGTCCTGAGCAAGCGGGCAGCGCGGCGCGGGCCTGCAGTGCGAGAAGCCGGACGTAGGACTCGATCGCGGCGACGCTGGAGGCGCG
>JBGPNP010000216.1:0-5226 GCA_041487575.1 Gaiellaceae bacterium
ATCCCCGTCTGCACGCCGGAGAGCGGCTACGAGGGCTACCCCGGCATCGTCGGCGTCCCGCTCGGCGACGCGGACAGGGCGGTCGCCATCCTGCGCGAGTTCCAGGAGGTTCCGGAGGAGCGACTTCGCGAGCTGCAGGCTGCGAACTACGAGGAGCTCGACCGGCATTTCAACTTCGATCGGTTCATGGAGCAGGTGTTCGCGGCGATCGAGTCGGAGGAGAGCCCGCCGCTCCTTCCGGTCTCGCTCGGGCGGACGCTCGAGATCCGCTGGCTCGCGCTTCGATCGCCGTACTCGGTCCTTCGGCGGGAGAAGCTCCGGCTCGCGGTGCGCACGATGCTCGCCTCCAGCCGGCCGGGCCGAGGGCTGCTCGAACGGCGAAGGCGGCGTTGGGAGGCGTCGCAGCAGCAGCGTTGAACGAGGCGAGCGTGCCGGCGTCCAGCCGCCGCCAGATACGGTAGGCGCGTGCTCAAGCCGCTCTTCTGGCTTGCGGCCGGCGCGCTCGCCTGGACGCACGCCGGCTACCCGATCGCGGCCCGCGCGCTCGCGCGGCGCCGGCCGCGGCCGGTTCGCGGCGGCGACTGGACGCCGTCCGTCTCCGTCGTCGTCGCGGCCCACGACGAGGAGGACGTGATCGAGCGACGCGTGCTCAACCTGCTCGAGCTCGACTACCCCGCCGACCGCCTCGAGGTCGTCGTGGCCTCCGACGCCTCAGAGGATGCGACCGACGCGATCGTGGAGCGGATCGCGGCCGGGGACCCGCGCCTCCGCCTCCTCCGCTGCCCGCGCAGCGGCAAGGTCGCAGCCCAGGACCGTGCGGCGCGCGAGTCGGCGGCCGAGATCCTCGCCTTCTCGGATGCGAACGCGACCTGGGCTGAGGACGCTCTGCGCAAGCTCGTGCGTCCGTTCGCCGACCCTGCGGTCGCCTACGCCTGTGGACGCCTCGTCCTCCAGCGGCCCGACGGGACGAACCGCGAGGGCACCTACTGGCGCCTCGAGCTCTCGCTCCGCGAGCAGGAGTCGGCGCTCGGCTCGATCACGGGCGGGAACGGAGCGATCTACGCCGTCCGCCGCTCGGACTACGTGGAGGTCGACCCGCGCTTCGGCCACGACCTGTCGCTGCCGTACCTCATGGTCCAGCGCGGCCTGCGCGCGGTCTACGAACCCGGGGCGCTCGCCTTCGAGAAGCCCGCGCGCGACCTCGAGGACGAGTATCGCCGCAAGGTACGGATGTTCGAGCACTGCTGGCTCATCCTCCTCGAGGGCCGGATGCATCGCGGCGTCCCGCCGCTCTACCTCGCCGAGCTCGTCTCGCACCGCGTCCTGCGCTACGGAAGCGGGCTCCTCCACCTTGCGCTCCTCGGGGCGAGCCTCGCGCTTGCGCGCGAGGGAGGCGTCTACCGAAAGGCGCTCGCCGTGCAGCTCGCCCTCCTCGGGCTCGCCGCAGCCGGACGGGCGCGAGCGCCTGTGCCGGGCGCCGCGCTTGCCTACTACTACGTCCTCGTCACGAGCGCGACCCTGACCGCGCTCGTCCGCTACCTCCGTGACGGCGTGCCGGCGGTGTGGGAGAAGGCGGAGGGGACCCGGTGAATCGCTCCTTCGACGTCATCCTCGCCGCGGCTGGGCTCGCGCTCGCAAGCCCCCTCCTCGTCGTCGCCTCCGCGGCGATCAAGCTCGACGACGGGGGCCCCGTCATCTACCGCCAGCGGCGCGTCGGGCTCCACGGGAGGGAGTTCGAGCTGTTGAAGCTGCGGACGATGGTCGTCGGTGCCGAGAAGCTCGGCGCCGGTTACGCCGTCAACGAGGGCGACGCGCGCATCACGCGGGCCGGCCGCCTGCTCCGGCGGGCCTCGCTCGACGAGCTGCCTCAGCTCTGGAACGTCTTGCGCGGCGACATGAGCATGATCGGGCCACGCCCGACGCTCGCCTACCAGGTCGAGCGCTACACCGAGCGGCAACGCCGGCGGCTCGAGGTCAAGCCCGGGCTGACGGGCTGGGCTCAGGCGAACGGACGGGCGTCGCTCCCGTGGGAGGAGCGGATCGAGCTCGACGTCTGGTACGTGGAGAACCGCTCGCCGCGGGTCGACCTCGTGATCCTTGCGAAGACGCCCCTGGCGCTCTTCCGCGGCACGTACAAGGGTCGGACCGGCGGCTGGAAAGCCTGATTAAGCTTGGACGCGCCCATGACGGCCGTCCTCTTCACCTGCGCAGGCCAGCGCGTCGACATCGTCACCGAGTTCCGGCACGCCGGCGCGACGACGGTCGCGGTCGACGCGAACCCGCTCGCACCTGCGCTCTACCACGCGGACGTCGACGCGCTCGTGCCGCGGATCGACGACCCTGGCTACCTTCCCGCGCTGCAAGAGCTCATCGAGGAGCACGACGTCCGCCTCGTCGTTCCGCTCTCCGACCTCGACCAGGCGCTCCTCGCGGGCCGCCGGGGCGAGCTCGGGGCGCTCGTCCTCCTGCCCGACCTCGAGATCGTCGAGCGCGTGAACGACAAGTACCTCGCGCACCGTCTCTTCGAGGAGAAGGGGATCCCGTCGCCGCCGACCTGGCTCCCCGACGAGCTTCCGGTCGAGCTTCCGTTTCCCGTGCTCGTGAAGGCCCGAGCGGGCTTCGGCTCGCGCCATATCTACCGCGCGGGCGACCGCCGGGAGCTCGACTTCCACCTCGCCCGGACGCCGGTGGACTCGATGGTGCAGGTGGCGTGCCGGGGCGAGGAGTTTTCGATCGACGTCTTCTGCGACCTCGAGGGCCGCTGCCTGAACGCGATCCCACGCACCATGATCGAGTCAAAAGGCGGCGAGTCGATCAAGGGCATGACGATCAAGGACCGGGAGCTGATCGAGCACGGCCGCCGCGTCGCCGAGGCGCTCCCGCTCGTCGGCCCGGCGAATATCCAGTGCTTCCGGGAGCCCGACGGGAGCCTTCCCGTCACCGACATCAACCCCCGCTTCGGCGGCGCCTTCCCGCTTCCGACGGCGGCCGGGAGCCGCTACCCCGAGCTTGCGATCGCGCTCGCGAACGGAGAGCGCCCCGAACCCCGGCTCGGTGACTTCCGCGAGGGCCTCGTCATGACGCGCTTCTTCTCCCACCTCTGCCTGCGGGCCGGAGAGGACGGCGCCCTCGTGCCCTTCGCGGAGGAGCTCCCCGACCGCATCGCGAGCGAGTCGGGCGACGGATGAGCAGGAGGCTCCGGGCTGTCGCGTCGGCCCTGCTCTTCCTCGCACTCGCGGGCGGAGGCGTCGGCCTGGCGTACGTCATCGACAGGGTCGTCTTCGGCGGCGGTAACGTGTCGGCCTCTGCCACGACCGCGGTCGTCACCGTCGCGCCGCCCCCGGCGACGACGGGCGGGCCGCCCGTGCGCGAGGAGCCCTGGCCGCTCTTCGGGGGCGACCTGCGCCGGACGAACGCGCCCGCGGGCGTCGCCCTTCGGCCGCCTTTCCGCAAGCTCTGGACACTGCTGGCCGGAAGCCTGCTCGAGTTCCCGCCGGTCATCGCCTACAACCGCCTCTACTTCGGCTCGAACGCGGGCGTCCTCCGGGCCGTCGACGTCCTCACCGGCGAGGTCGCCTGGGAGAAGCGCTTCGGCCGCTGCATCGCCGCCTCGCCGGCGGTCTCCGACGGCGTCCTCTACCAGCCGCTCATGGACCCGGCGCCGTGCTCCCAGCACGACGAGCAGGCCCCGGGGTTCCTCGTCGCGCTCGACGCCGACACGGGCAAGAGGCTCTGGCGCTTCAGGGCCGGCGTGGACGAGTCGCCCCCGCTCGTCGCCAGGGGGATGGTCTTCTTCGGCACCTGGGACGGGAAGGTCTACGCCCTCGACGCCAAGACCCATAAGCCGGTCTGGACCTACCAGACCGGGGACAAGGTCAAGGGGGGCGCCGCGTACGCGAGAGGGACGATCTACGTCGGCTCCTACGACGGCAAGCTCTACGCGCTCGACGCGGCCACGGGCTCGCTCCGATGGGAGGCCGCGGCCACGTCCGGCGGCGACTTCTACGCGACTCCGGCGGTAGCGCGGGGCAAGGTCTTCGCCGGCTCGACAGACCGGAACGTCTACGCCTTCGACGCCGCGAGCGGCCGGCTCGCCTGGTCCCATCGCACGGGCGGCTTCGTCTACTCGGCCGTCGCCGCCTGGAAGAAGACCGTCTACGTCGGCTCCTACGACGGGAAGCTCTACGCCCTCGATGCGGACACGGGCGAGGAGCGCTGGACCTTCGACGCGGGCGGGGAGATCTCGGGGGCCGCCGTCGTGCTCGCAGGCATCGTCTATGTCTCGACGCTCGCCCGGAAGACCTTCGCGCTCGAGGCGAAGACGGGGAAGCAGGTGTGGGCGTTCCCGGACGGCCAGTACACGCCGCTCGTCGCCGACGGGGAGCGCGTCTACCTCACGGGCTACGCACGGGTCTACGGTCTCGAGCCCAGGTAGAGCTGAGACGTTCTGAGGCTCTAGACTCGCGCTCGAGCACATGGAGCACCCGGACGCTGCCCAGGTGGCCTCGCTCGTCGGCGCGGCCGGCGCCGTCCTCGTCCTCGTCTTCCGCTCGCGCGTCCTTCTCCTCGCCGGGCTTGCCGTCCTTGCGGTCGCGGAGGCGGGGCTTGCGTGGGCGCTCGTGCCGGGGCACGACCTCCATCGCGCCGTCGCCTCACCTGCCCGGGTCGCCGCTCTCGCCGTGGCCCTAGTCGTTCTGGCCGGCGGGGCGGTCGTTCTCGCTCGCCGGCCGGCCGTCACGCCCGTCGCGCTCCTCGCGGTCGCGCCGTTCCGGGTGCCCGTCCACCTCGGCGGCCAGCGTGCTTTTCTCCTCCTCCCGCTCTACGTCGTGCTCGCGGCCGCGGGGCTCGCGCTCGCCTATCGCGCGCTCCGCGAGCGGGAACTGCCGGGACTCCCGCGCGGGCTCTCATGGCCCGGCGCCGCTTTCATCGGGCTCTCTGCCGTTTCGCTCATCTGGTCGGAGGACTTGTACGCGGGGACGATCGAGCTCCTCTTCTTCCTACTCCCGTTCGCCGCCCTCATCGCCGTGGCCGGGCGAAGCCCCTTCCGGAGCTGGCATCCGCGGGCCCTCGCAGCGACGCTCGTCGGCCTTGCCTGCGTCTTCGCCGGCATCGGTCTCTGGCAGCAGTGGAGCGGGCGCCTCTTCTTCGCGCCCGATCTCCAGGTCGCGAACGCCTACACGACGTACTTCCGCGTCACCTCGCTCTTCAAGGACCCGAACCTCTACG
>JBGPNP010000217.1:0-5183 GCA_041487575.1 Gaiellaceae bacterium
CTGCACGCTGCGGACACGCGCCTCGAAGCCGGCCGGCAGCACCTGGAGCCGGTCACCCACGGACACCGCTCCCGACCAGAGCGTCCCGGTGACGATCGTTCCAGCTCCCGGCAGGCTGAAGACGCGGTCGACGTAGAGCCGCGCGGCGCCGCCACGGTCGCGCCGGCCGACGGCGGCCGTAGCGCGATCCAGCGCAGCGCGCAACTCGTCGAGGCCCTCGCCGGTCACTGCGCTCACGCGCACGATCTCCGCTCCGGGCACGAGCGCTTCGTCCGCAACATGGTCGCAGGCGCGACCGGGATCGACCTGTTCCTCCTCGTCATCGACGCGGCCGAAGGAGCGCGGCCGCAGACGCACGAGCACCTCGCCATCCTGCGCCTGCTGGGGATCGAGCACGGCGTCGTCGCGATCACGAAGGCCGACGCCGTCGACGCCGAGACCGTCGAGCTCGCCGGCGAGGAGGCGCGCGAGCTCATCTCCGGCGCCACCGTCGTCGCCGTGAGCGCGAAGACCGGTGAGGGCCTCGACGACCTGCGGGCGGCGCTCGCCGAGGCGGCCGACCGGATCGAGCGCCGGCCTTCGCGCGGCGCGACAAGACTCTTCGTCGACCGCGTCTTCACGCTGCGCGGGATCGGCACGGTCGTCACCGGGACGCTCTGGTCGGGCTCGATCGGCGAGAGCGACCTTCTGGCCGTCGAGCCGGCCGGACGGGAGGTGCGCGTGCGGAGCGTCCAGGTGCACGACGAGCCCGTCGAGCGCGCCGAGGCGGGCCAGCGCGTCGCCGTGGCGCTCCCCGGGGTCGAGCGCCGCGAGCTGCGACGCGGCGACGCGCTCGTCGAGCCCGGCGCCTATCCGGTGAGCTACCGGCTCGACGTCGCGCTCGAGGAGCTCGAGGAGATCCCGGACGGGACGCGCGTCCACGTTCACCACGGGACGGCCGAGCACTATGCGCGCGTCGTCCGCGCCGGCGAGCGGTACGCGCAGCTCCGGCTCGCCTCCCCGGCCGTCGCCGCGCGCGGGGACCGCGTCGTCCTCCGTGGGCGGACGACCGTCGGCGGCGCCCTCGTCCTCGACCCGGCGCCGCCGCGGAAGCTCTCCGCCGGGCGGCTCGCGCTCCTCGAGCGCGACGACCCCGCCTCCATCGTCGAGGCGGCGCTCTCGGCTGCGGGCCAGCCCGTGCGCCGAGATGCGCTGGCCGGCCGTGCGCTCCTCGGCCCGAACGAGCTCGAGCGCGGGCTCGAGACAGCCGTCCGCGCAGGCGAGTGGTACACGACGCGCGAGTGGCTCGGGGAGACGAGAGCTGCGGTTGCGGGCGCGCTCGCCCGTCGCGCCGCCTCGTCCCCGCTGGACCCGGGAATCCCGCTCGCCGAGCTGCTGCCACGGCGGCCGTGGGCGTCCGCGATCCTGCCGCTGCTCGAGCTCGAGCGGCGCGGTGCGAAGGCGTACGCGCCGGGGGCGAGCGCAAGCCTCGGCGACCGGGCCGCGGCAGCCGAGCGGCTCGAGGCCGAGCTCGAGGCGTCCCGCTTCGCGCCGCTCAGGGTCGAGGATCAGGAGCTCGCCCGCTTCCTCGAGGAGTCCGGCCGCCTCGTCCGGCTCGGCGACGGCTACGCGATCACGACGGCGGCCTACGAGGAGGCGAGGCGCCTTGCGGTCGAGGAGTGCGAGCGCGCCGGCTCGATCACGCTCGCCCGCTTCCGCGACCTCGCCGGCACCGGCCGCCGCGACGCGCAGCTCCTGCTCGAGCGCTTCGACGCCGACGGGCTGACGCGCCGCGTCGGCGACGCCCGCGTGCTGCGGCGAAGGGCCCGCGCGTAGCGTGAAGGCCACCGCAGCGGGGCTGCTCCTCGCCGTCGTCGTCGCCGCCTGCGGCGCGAGCGGCGGCGGCCGCCGCGGAACGCTCGTCTGGAAGAGCTGCGGCGGGCGCCTCGAGTGCGCGACGCTCGCCGTCCCGCTCGACTACGCGCACCCGCAGGCCCGGAAGCTCGAGCTCGCGCTCCTCCGGCTGCCGGCGACGGACTCGAAGCACAGGATCGGCTCGCTCCTCGTCAACCCGGGCGGCCCCGGCGAGTCGGGGGTCGCGATCGTCCGCTCGGCCGGGCTACTCCCCTTCGACCCCGAGCTGCTCCGGCGCTTCGACCTGGTCGGCTTCGACCCGCGCGGGATCGGCGGGAGCAGCCCGATCTCGTGCGGGGAGAACCGGGACGAGCTGCTCGCCGTCGACCCGACTCCGGACAACCCGGCGGAGATCGCCGCCTTCGCGAAGGCCGACCGGGCGCTCACCGCGGGCTGCCGCGCCCGCGCCGGGCCCGTCCTCCCCTTTCTGGGAACGGTGAACGTCGCCCGCGACCTCGACCGGATCCGCGCGGCGCTCGGCGAGCAGAAGCTCACGTACCTCGGCTTCTCGTACGGGACCCGGCTCGGCTCGGTCTACGCGCAGCTCTTCCCCGCCCGCGTACGGGCGCTCGTCCTCGACGGCGGCGTCCACCCGACGGCCTCGGCCGAGCAGCTCTCGCGCGAGGCCGCGGCCGCGGCCGAGCGGGCGCTCCACCGCTTCTTCGCCGACTGCCTGACGAGAGGGAGCTGCCCGCTCGGACCCGACCCGGAGAGCGCGTGGCGGCGGCTCCAGCGTCTCGCGGAGCGCGCGGCCCCCGGCGCGCCCAGCGGGCTCTCGGCCGGGATCCTCTATCGGGCCGCCGCGGTCCTCCTCCTCGACAAGAACCTCGGCTGGCCGCTGCTCGCGAACGCCCTCGGCGCTGCCCTCGACGGCAACGCAGCCGCTCTCCGCGTCGCCGTCGAACTCGCGTACGGCGACGCGAACGAGAACACCCTCGAGGCCGGCGTGGCCGTCCTCTGCGCCGACGAGCCCGAGCGGCTTACGCTCCACCGGTTTCTCACCCTCGAGCGAAGCCTCGCCCGCAGGTATCCACTGATCGGCTTTGCCGCGACGGTCGGCTGCTCGGCCGGCTGGCCCCCTGCGGCCGACCCGCTGCCCGCGGTGCGCGCGGAAGGGGCGCCGCCGATCCTCGTCGTCGGGACCCGCTACGACCCGGCGACGCCGTATTCCTGGTCGCAGGCGCTCGCCGACGCGCTCCGGTCGGGCGTCCTCCTCACGTACGAGGGCGACGGCCACACCGCTTTCGCGAGCGGCAACCGCTGCATCGACCGGATCGTCACGCGCTACCTCGTCGACCTCGATGTCCCCCCGGAGGGGACGGCCTGCCGGCCGGAGTAAGAACTCGTTTCGGAATGACCACGCGCCGATCCGGGTGCGATGGGCGGCGTGAGGCAAGGACGCAGGGAGCGTCCATATCAAGCCGATATGGACGCGACCGAGGACGCGGCATCACGGCGTCCAGCGCGGCCGGGCGGCCCGTGCTTCATTTTGAAGCGAGTTCTAAGCGCTACTTCGGCGCCTCGGCGAAGTAGCTCTCGCCGGCCTGCACGGTGACGATCTTCTTCTTGACGAAGTCGTACACCTTGACGACGCCCCGCTTCACGATCGTCATCGTTCCGTCGCAGTAGTCGATCACGAGCCACTTGGTGCCGATCACCGTCGCCGAGCTGTACTGGCCGCTCGTGCGGAACTTGCCCTTGCCGTTGCCCCAGAGCGACTGGATCGGCTTCTTCTTCTTCACCTGAAGCGTGCGGCTCTCGGTCTGGGCGCCGCAGGAGCTGAAGTCGCCGCCCGCGAGCTCGAGTTGCACGAGCGCCTTCTTCTTCTGCCTCACCTTGAAGACACCGTCATAGAAGACGCCGGCCTGCAGCTTCCCGGCGCGGTTGGCGGCGGACGTCAGCTTGACGACGCCGCGGCTCGCGTCGACGATGGAGCCGACCGGGATCCGCCTCAGCTTCCTGAGCGGCACGAACTTCTTCTTCCCCCTGAGCTGAACGAGGACCTCGCCCTGCACCGGCTCGACGTCGACGTTGACGCCCAGGATCGGGCCGGACGGCGGCGTGAACGGAGCCGAGGGTGGAGGCGGCGGGGGCAAGAGCGGTGGGGGTGGCGGAGAACCGCCCGCCGAGGTGGTCACGGTGGACGTGTTGTTGCCCGTATTCGTCTGGTCGCCCGTCACCTGCACCGTGCTCAGGTACGTGCCTGGTTTCGTCGCCTTGACGACGATCGTCACGGTCACCGACGCGCCGCCGTCGAGCGTGCCGATGTCACAGGAGACGGACTGTGTCCCCGAGCAGGTGCCCTGGGTCACCGAGACGGACTGAACGTCGAGACCGCTTGGAACGGCGTACGTGAACACGACCCCGGTGGCGACGCCGAGCCCGTCGTTCTTCACGACCGCGGTCAGGGTGATCGGATCGCCGACGGCCGCACGGGTCGGGCTCGCCTTCAGGGTGACGCTGACATCTGGCCCCTCGACGCTCGTGACGACGCTCGCCGAGTTGTTCGCGGCGACGGGATCGTCCTGGTCGGCAGAAGCGGTCACGGTGCTCGTGACGGTTCCGGCGGAGGCCCCGTCGACGACGATCGTGACCGTGACGGAGGCGCCGGAGGCGATCGTGCCGAGGGCGCAGACGACGGCGGTGGTGCAGCTTCCCTGGGCGGCCGAAGCGGAGTCGACGGTCAGGCCGGCGGGCGGGCTGTAGCTCAGCTGGACGCCGGTCGCCGTGCCGGGCCCCTTGTTCGTCACAAGAGCTGTGAACGTGTCCGTGTGCCCCACGCCGATCGCGGCCGCGCTCTGCGAGAGGGAGACGGCCAGGTCGGTCGGCGACGTGACCCAGTGGAACGTGGCGGAGTCGCAGTACTTCTGCGCCTCGTTCGGATCCGGATCGGTGTCGGGTGTCGTCTTCGCCTCGTCGCGGTGGAGGCAGGCCTTGAGCGTGTCGGTCCCCGGGACGGCGCTCGAGTAGGAGTGCGACACGTTCCCGGCCGAGTCGGTCTGGCCGTTGAACCTGTCGGCGTTCGCGCCCGTGAGCGTGAAGTGGAGCGGCTCGCCGCCGAGAGGCGTGCCGGCGCCGTCGGCGAGGTGGGCGATCACGGTGACCGTCTCGCCGACGAAGAGCGTCGTCTCGTGCGGCGCGACGGTGACTACGACGTCCGGGCCGTTCGTCGGGGCGCTCGGCGGTGCAGCCGCCGCGGGCGGTGTGGGCGCAGGGGGAGGTGAGGCGGGCGCTGGCGGAGGAGGCGCTGGCGCGGGAGAGGGGGGCGGGGCGGGCGGCGGCAGGGCGAC
>JBGPNP010000218.1:0-5182 GCA_041487575.1 Gaiellaceae bacterium
CACGGTCGCGACGGGCGGTGTCAGGGGCTTCGCGCTCATGCTCCTGATCGGCACGCTGATCTCGATGCTGACTGCGGTCGCGGCGACGCGTGCCCTCCTCGGTGTCCTCGCCGGCTTCCGCTGGTTCGACAACCCCGCCTTCATGGGCGCGAGCGGGCAGCGCATCCCCGCCTGGCAGCGGGTGGACTTCATCGGCCGCAAGCGCTTCTGGTTCGCGATGTCGGGGGCGATCCTCGCGATCGGGATCGCGTCGCTCGGCTGGCAGGGGCTCAACCTCGGCATCGACTTCAAGGGCGGGAGCCAGATCTCCTTCAAGACGCCGCAGCCGGTCGCGATCGACAAGGTCCGCTCCGAGATCGCCTCGACCGCGGGCGGTACCGCCGTGATCCAGGGGCGCGGCAAGGCTGTCGGCGGCCGCTACAAGCAGTTCCAGGTTCGGACGGAGGCGCTCACCGCCTCGAAGCAGGACACGCTCCAGCAGACGCTCGAGACGCAGTTCCAGGCGAAGTCGGTCGGCGTGCACAACGTCTCGGCGAGCTTCTCGAGGCAGATCTTCCGGGGCGCGATCGTCGCGATCGTCGTCTCGCTCCTCCTGATCGTCATCTACGTCTCGCTGCGCTTCGAGTTCAAGTTCGCCATCCCGGTGCTGATCGCGCTCTTCCACGACGTCTTCATCGCGGTCGGCGTGTACTCGCTGGCCCAGAGGGAGGTGACGGCGTCGACGGTGGCCGCGATCCTCACGATCCTCGGCTACTCGATCTACGACACGATCATCATCTTCGACCGCATCCGGGAGAACATCCCGCTGATGAAGAAGTCGAGCATGGCCGCCATCGCCAACCAGTCGCTCTGGGAGACGATCCGCCGCTCGCTTGCGACAACGTTCATCACGCTCCTGCCGGTCACGGCGCTGCTGGTCTTCGGCGGCGACACGCTCAAGGACTTCGCCTTCGCGCTCCTCGTCGGGATCACGTCGGGCGCGTACTCGACGATCTTCATCACGGCACCGCTCCTCGTGCTCCTCAAGGAGCGCGAGCCCGAGTACGCGAAGCGCAAGGGCGCAGGCCTCCGGGAGAAGCTCGAGGCTCTCGAGCCGGCCGAGGTGGAGGCCGCGCCCGTCGAAGTGGCCGAGCCCGTGGCCGAGCCCGAGCCGGCACCGGCCACGAAGGGAGACGGCGCGTCGGCGGCGGCGCGGCGGGAGGAGCGGCGCAAGCGGCGGCGGGCGAGGCCGCACGGCCGTGCCCGATAGCTCCCAGAGCGCCCTGCGCGAGCTCGTCGAGAAGGCTCTCTTCGCCGGCGTCGGCGCGGCCGCGCTCACGCGCGAGCGGATCGAGGAGCTCGCCGAGGAGCTAGCCCGGCGCGGTGGCCTGCCGGTCACCGACGCCCGCGAGGCGATCGAGGACGTCGTCGGCCGCTGGCGCGGCGACGCGACGCGCCTCGGCGAGCGCGCCTCGACGTCGCTGACGACGATCTTCCGCGAGCTCGGGCTCGTGACACGGCGCGAGTACGAGGAGCTCGAGCTTCGCCTCGCCCAGCTCGAGCACCGGCTCCGGCTCGTCGAGAGCCGCAAGGAGCCTCGGCCTCCTGGGCCGTAAACTCAGGCCATGAGCAGGCCTCAGACCATGAGGAGGCCCGCCGTCAGGCGGCTGGGCCGCCTGTCCGAGATCGCACAGGTCGCGGCCAGGCACGGCTTCGGCTACTTCTTCGAGACGCACCGCCTTGACTTCCTCTCGCGGCGGAAGACGGAGGTGGAGGCCGAGACTGCCGGCTCGCCTCGCGGCCAGCGCCTGCGCGAGATGCTCGACGAGCTGGGCCCCACCTTCGTGAAGTTCGGGCAGCTTCTCTCCACCCGCCCCGACATCGTCCCGCCGGACATCGTCTTCGAGCTGAAGGGGCTCCAGGACGACGTCCGCCCGTTCGCGTTCGAGCAGGTCGTCGAGGTCGTCGAGACCGACCTCGAGCTCGGGCTCGAGCAGCTCTTCCTCGACTTCGAGGAGACCCCGATCGCGGCCGCCTCGATCGGCCAGGTGCACCGGGCGACCTTGCCGAATGGCCACAAGGTCGCGGTCAAGGTGCAGCGCCCGGATGCGCCGCGGCAGATCGAGGCCGACCTCGAGCTTCTCTACCAGGTGGCGCGCTTCGTGCGGGAGCGGGTGAAGGCGCTCGAGTTCGTGGACACGGTCGCCCTCGTGGACGAGTTCGCCCGCTCAATCCGCCAGGAGCTCGACTACCGCCACGAGGCCCGCAACGCCGAGCAGTTCCACCGCAACTTCGCCGGCCACCCGAGCGTGCGCGTCCCGAAGGTCTACTGGTCGTACTCGAGCGCCCGCGCGCTCACGCTCGAGTTCCTCGAGGGGACGATGTTCTCCCAGCTCGACCTCTCCCGCTTCACGATGGACGAGCGGCGCCGGCTCGCTTACCTCGCGGCCGAGACATGGATGACGATGATCTTCCGCCACGGCTTCTTCCACGGCGACCCGCACCCGGCGAACATCATGCTGCTCGAGCCGGCCTGGCAGATCGGGCTCGTCGACTTCGGCGCCGCCGGCAAGCTCTCCACCGACGACCACGCGAAGCTGACCGGCCTCTTCATCGACGCGGCGAGCGAGAACATCGAGGCGTTGCCGCGGCGGTTCGCCGCGCTCGGCGTCCGCTACCCGCGCGAGCTCGAGGAGGAGTTCACGGCTGAGCTCCGCGACATCTACTACCGCTACTACGGCGCGCGCCTGTCGGAGATCGACCCGGTGCAGCTCATCCGCGAGGCTTTCGCGCTCATCTACCGGATGCACCTGCGCCTGCCGACCCGCTTCGTCCTCCTCGACCGCGCGATCGCGACCCTCGGCACGGTCGGGATCGAGATCTACCCGGACTTCAACGTGTTCGACGTGGCGAAGCCGTACGCGCGCGACCTCATGCTCGAGCGCTTCACGCCGCGGCGGATGGCGCTGCGGACGGAGCAGGAGCTCAGGAACTACGTCCGCATGGCGCTCGAGCTGCCCTACCAGGTGCACGACACGCTCGACCAGCTCCGCGACGGCGAGGTCGAGGTCGGCTTCCGGCACAAGGGCCTGGACGAGCTCGCCCACCGGCTCGACCTCGTCTTCAACCGCCTCGTCATCGCCGTCATCGCGGTCGGCGGCGTCCTCGGCTCGGCGATGATCGGCATCTTCGCCACGAAGGGCCCGCACGTCCTCGGGCTCCACGTCGTCTCGATCGCCGGCTTCGCGCTCTCGGGGCTCCTGGCCATGTGGCTCGTCTGGGGGGTGATCCGGTCGGGGCGGCTCTGAGGCGGCGCGCTCTACTGCGCGCTGTGCGTTCAGGCGCCGCTCAGATCCGGTCGGCGATGCTGCCTCCATTCCCGCGCCTGCGCCACTGTTCTTCGCAGCGCTTGCCGCGCTGACGCTCGCGGCTCCTGCGCGCACGAGCCCGCCCGTGCTTCGGCGGGTGCTGCTCGGCCACTCGGTAGCCGGACGGCCGATCCGAGCCGTCGAGCTCGGCGACCCGAGCAGCCCGCGCAAGGTGCTCGTCGTCGGTTGCATCCACGGCGACGAGTGCGCCGGCATCGCCGTCGCGAAGTCGCTCGAGCGCTCGGCTCCGCCTGTGGGGATCGACGTCTGGATCGTCGAGAACCTAAACCCCGACGGGTTCGCGAGGGGTACGCGCCAGAACGCGCGCGGGGTCGATCTGAACCGGAACTTTCCCTGGAGCTGGCGGCCCCTCGGCCGGCCTGGGAGCGTCGACTACTCCGGCCCGCTGCCGCTCTCCGAGCCGGAGAGCCGCCTCGCCTACCGGCTCATCCTCCTTCTGCGGCCCCGGATCTCGATTTGGTTCCACCAGCATCTGCAGCTCGTCGACGAGTCGGGCGGGAGCCTGTCGATCGAGGGGCGCTTCGCTCGTCTCGTCGGGCTTCCGCTGAGCAGGCTCCCGCGTTACCCTGGAAGCGTCGCGACCTGGGAGAACCACCGCTTTCCCGGGACGACGGCGTTCGTCGTGGAGCTACCTTTCGGCCAGCTGTCGTCGAGCGCGGCGAACCGCTACGCGCGGGCCGTCCTCGACGTGGCGGCTCGGCCGCCCGGCGCGGGGTCGAGCGGACAGGGACGGGGCCGCCCCTCGAGCCTCCCGGCTCCCGCTCCGATCGGCGCGCTCGAAGCTCGTCCCGCCGGGACGCGTGTGAACGGCGCTGTCGATTCTTTGTTGCGCTTGCGTGCGAAAGGACATCTAGGACGCCGCGCGGCGCGCTGGTAGCTTCGGGGCATGGCAGGCGAGGCGGTCCTGGTGGTCGAGAACGAGGCGCCGGCGCGCGCTTACCTCGTGCAGCAGCTCGCCGACGACGGCTTCGAGGTGCTCGCGGCGGAGCGAGGCGGCGAGGCGCTCGAGCTCGCCGAGGCGCTCCGCCCCGACCTCATCCTCCTCGACGCGGTGCTCCCCGACGTGTCGGGGTTCGAGCTCTGCGGCCGGCTCCGCAGGGGCGAGCCGGGGCGCGGGTGGGACCCGGACGTGCCCGTGATCATGGTGAGCTCCCGGGCGGACACGGCCGACCGGCTGCGCGGGTTCGCGCGCGGGGCCGACGACTACGTGCCGAAGCCATTTCTGTACGCCGAGCTGGTCGCGCGCATGCGCGCCGTCCTACGGCGCTCGGCCGGGACGCGCCGCGTCAGGCTCGAGGTCGGCGAGCTCGAGATCGACCTCGGCTCCCGCTCGGTCAGGGTCGGAGGCGAGCCGGTGCAGCTCTCCGCGAAGGAGTACGACCTCCTCATCGCTCTCGCCTCCGACCCCGAGCGGGTCTTCCGCAAGGACGAGCTCCTGCGCGACGTCTGGGGCTTCCGGGCCATGGGGCGCACTCGCACTCTGGACTCGCACGCGAGCCGCGTGCGCCGCAAGCTGAACCGGGGCGGCGACCCGACGTGGGTCGTAAACGTCTGGGGCGTGGGCTACCGACTCCTTGAGCCGCGGTCGTAACCGGGGCGACCCGCCATGCGGCGGGGTTTTCCCACAGGCGCGATCGGGGGATCCGCCGATGTCCCTTCGCGGGGCGGCCGAGACAATCCATTCGGTGAGACGCGCGGTTCTCTACGTTCTCGTGGGCTCGATCGCCCTCAACGCTGCTCTGGGCATCTACGCGGTCCTCGTCGGCGAGTTCGGCGACCTCGAAGTCAAGATCCTCCTGACCTCGCTCGACGTC
>JBGPNP010000219.1:0-5151 GCA_041487575.1 Gaiellaceae bacterium
ATGAGCCGCCCGATCGTCTCGGCAAGCGCGACGCAGGCCGAGGCGAAGATGGCGAAGACGACGGCGAAGCCGGCCCAGCGCTCGCCGCGGACGCTCCGGAGGACGAAGGCGGCGCCGAGCGGAACGGCCGTGAGCGCGTCGCCGAAGTTGTGGATGAGGTCGGCGAGGAGGGCGACGCTCCCCGACACGACGTAGATCGCGACCTGAGCGAGCGCCGTCGCTCCGAGCACGGCGAGGCTGAGCGAGACGGCGCGCAATCCAGCGCGCGAGCGGACGATCGTCGGGTCGACGAGGCCATGCGAGTGACCGTGCCCGGAATAGGAGTGGGCACGGTCGAGCGCGTGTCCGGAGGCGCGTTCGGCGTCGGCCTGGTGATGGCTCACGGGTCCAACCCTACCCGCCACCGCAGAAGCGACCGCGCGGCGACGAGGCGCAGCAGCCCGGACGCGTAGGCGGCGAGCGCTGGGCTGATATCTTCATTGCTGTGAAGACATCGCTCCCGTCGCGGGAGAATGTGGTCCCGCTCGACCGCTGCGAGGTGGAGTGCGTCGAGCCGGACCGAGTCGCCGCCGTCCTCGAGCGCCTGCCGGAGCAGCACGTGTTTCAGGATCTCGCCGAGACGTTCCGCGTCCTCTCCGATCCGGGCCGTGTTCGCCTGATCTCGGCGCTGCTCGAGGCCGGGGAGCTGTGCGTGTGCGACCTGGCCGCCGTCACCGGTCTCTCCCAGACCGCCTGCTCCCACAACCTGCGCCTCCTGCGCTCGAGCCGGCTCGTCCGCTACCGAAAGCAGGGCCGAAACGTCTACTACTCGCTCGACGACGCCCACATCCGGCTCCTGCTCGACGTGGGGCTCCAGCACGTCGGCCATCGGGAAAGCGCCCGTGGCTGAAGCCCGAGCCGAGCCGCGCCGGCCCGCGTCCGCGCTCCCGCTCGTCGCGGCCCCGCTCCCGCTCGCGGTCGGGCCCGGGCTCGGCCCGGACGAGCGGCAGCGGCTCGTCCAGCGCGCGAAGCTCCTCGCCCGGGGCGGGATCGGCTGGCATTTCGTCGAGTTCGGGATCGCTGTCGGCGCGGGGATTTCCGCCTCCTCGATCGCCCTCGTCGGCTTCGGGATCGACAGCCTGATCGAGAGCATCGCCGGCTTCATCCTGCTCTGGCGCTTCGCTGGCCGGCGCGCCCACTCGGAGAGCGCGGAGCGCCGGGCCCAGCAGCTGATCGCGGCCAGCTTCTTCGTGCTCGCGGCTTACGTTGCGGTCGAGGCGACGCGAACGCTCGTCGCGGGCGACCACCCGGGGGCGAGCTGGGTCGGGATCGGCCTCGCCGCCTTCACCGCGCCCACGATGCCGCTCCTCGCCCGGGCCAAGCGCCGCGTCGGCCAGAGGCTCGGCTCGGCCGCGACGGTCAAGGAGGGCCGGCAGAACCAGCTGTGCGCCTACCTCTCGGTCGCTCTCCTGCTCGGCCTGGGAGCGAACGCGCTTTTCAGCTGGTGGTGGGCCGACCCGACGGCGGCGCTCGCGATCGCCGCCGTCGCGCTCAAGGAAGGCCGCGAGAGCTGGAGGGGTGAGGGCTGCTGCGATGCCTGCTGAGCGCCGGCCGCCGCCCGCCAGGCACGGTCACGCGCACGGGAGGGCTCGTTCTGGGAGCAAGCGCTCTCTCGGTCTCGCGCTCGGCCTGAACGCCGCCTACACGGCGGTCGAGGCCGCAGCCAGCTTCGCCACGGGCAGCCTCGCCCTCCTCGCCGACGCCGGCCACAACCTCTCAGACGTCTTCGCGCTCGGGCTCGCGCTCGGCGCGGTATGGCTGGCTGCGACGCCCCCGACGCCGCGCCGGAGCTTCGGCTTCAAGCGGGCCGAGGTCCTCGCGGCGCTCGCGAACGCGCTCTCGCTCGTCGCGATCGCCGCCCTCATCTTCCTGGAAGCGGCCCGCCGCTTCTCGCATCCGCCCGACGTCCCCGGCCTCTGGCTGATCGTCGTCGCCTCGGTCGGGGTCGCGATCAACGTCGCCGGCGCCGCCGCTGTGTTCCGGCGCGGCGGCGAGGATCTCAACCTCCGCGCTTCCTTCCTCCATCTCGCCGGCGACGCGGTCGGTTCGGTCGGGGTGATCGCGGCCGGCGTCGTTCTTCTCGCGACGGGCTGGCGCTACGCCGATCCGCTCTTCAGCGTCCTCATCGGCGTCCTCGTCCTCGCCAGCTCGTGGAGCGTCCTGCGCGACTCCATCCTCGTCCTCTTGGAGGCAGCACCGCGCGGGCTCGACCCGCGAGACGTTGGCGGCGAGATGGCCGCGCTCCCCGACGTCGTCGAGGTGCACGACTTGCACGTCTGGACGATCACGTCTGGCTTTCCGGCGCTCTCGGCGCACGTCCTCGTTCGGCCGGGGGACGACTGCCACGCCATCCGCCGCGAGCTCGAGCGGAGGCTCGGCGAGCGTTTCGGTATCGAGCACACGACCCTCCAGGTCGACCACGCCGAGGGCAAGAGCGTCGTCTGGCTCGGGAAGGCTTCGGCGCTGAGCAAGGCCGAGGACGTGCGCAAGCCGGCGGTCTAGTGACCGGCGCTCTCGGCCGAGCGTCTGCGCGGGCCGCGGTCGGCCTGCTGGCGGCGCTCTCCTGTTCCCCCTCTACTGGCTCGTGACGATGGCCTTCAAGCCCGTCGACGAGTGGGAAACTTTCGGAACCGGCAGGGTCTTCTGGGTGCCCGAGCAGCCGACGCTCGACAACTTCCGGGTCATCTTCAAGATCAAGACGAACTCGAGCTTCGTCGAAGCGACCTTCCCGAGCGCCGTCGCGCCGATCGAGCACAGCCTCGTCGCGGCCGTCGGCGGCACCGGGCTCGCGCTCCTCGTCGGCACCTTCGCCGCCTACGGGATCGCCCGCTTCCGGGCGGGCGGCCGGCTCTTCCCGTTCGCGATCCTCCAGCTGCGCATGTTCCCGCCGATCGTCTTCCTCATCCCGCTCTTCTTCTTCTTCTGGGTCTACCTGGATCTCTGGGACACGTACCTCGGCCTCATCCTCGTCTACGGCGCCACGAGCTTCGTCTTCGTCGTCTGGCTCATGCGCAGCTTCTTCCTCGACGTGCCGCGCGAGATCTCGGAGGCGGCGATCGTCGACGGCTGCACCCAGTGGGGTGCCTTCTTCAAGGCGGTCCTCCCCCAGGTGAAGGGCGGGCTCGCAGCGACCGGCCTGTTTGTCTTCATCCTCAACTGGAGCGACCTGATGATCGCCCTCGTGCTCAGCCAGAACAGGGCCGAGACCGCGACCGTGTACCTCTCAGGGCTACACGCCGACGAGGTCACACAGTTCGGCCCCCAAGCCGCGCTCGGCCTCCTGCTCATTCTTCCGCCCACGATCCTCGCGATCGCAGTCCGCCGCTACCTCGTACGCGGCCTCACCTTCGGAGCAATCAGACGGTGAGAGCCTCGACGAGCTGACGAGAGGCGAGGGATCCCACCCAGATCGTGCGCGTCGCTCGTCGCCACTCACCGCCGGAGCCGGTGGACAGACCCACTAGAACCACCGCCTGAGCCAGTACTTCTCGAAGGCCACCTTCGCCAGGTGCCAGCGCCGGCCGGGCCGCCGGAGCGCCACCTGGGGACCGGTCTCGGCGTAGAAGTCACCCGTCGCGTACGCGGCAACGCCGTCGCCCATCTCGAGGAAGCAGGAGCCGTTGCCGTCGAAGAGCGCGACGGAGACGCGGCCTCTCAGCTCGTCGGCGATCCGCTGGGAGACGACCTCGGCCTGGCTGTGGGCGAAGACGCCGGCCTTGGGGAGGAACCTGCCGCCTGCGATCGGGATCGCGGTGACGTCGCCCACGGCAAAGACGCTCGCGTCAACCGTCGTCTGGAGGGTCTTCCGGTCGACGGGGACGAAGCCGCCGGCCGCGAGCCCGCTCTCCTGGACGACCGCCGGCGGGCGATGGGGCGGGACGCCGAGGAGGAGATCGTAGGGGGCCCGCTCGCCGCCCGCGAGCACGAGCTCCCGCGCCTCGGGATCGATGCGCTCGACCGTCTGCTCGCGGTGGAAGCGGACGCCGCGGCTCTCGAGGATGCCGAGGAGGGCCTCCCCCAGGGCCGGCCCTGCCGTCGGCATCGGCAGGGGCTCGGGCGTGTAGACGTCGATCGTCGAGCGGGCGCGGAGGCCGCGCTTGCGGAGGACCGCCTCGGCGAGGAGGGCCGTCTCGTAGGGAGCGGCCGGGCACTTGTAGGGGAGGCGGGAGACGAGGACGGCGATCCGGCCGCCCTCGAGCTCGCGCAGGGCCCGGCCGGCGGCGGCCGCGCCCTCGAGCGTGTAGACGTTGTGCGCGGCCTCGGCGAAGCCGGGCAGCGCCTCGGGAGCGAGCTCGGCGCCGAGAGCGACGACGAGCCGGTCGTAGGGGACCGCCCCGGCCGAGGTCGTGACCGTCTTCCGCTCCCTGTCGATTGCCTCGACCTGCGCCTCCAGAACCTCGATCTCGTGCCGGCGCAGGCGTCGCAGGTCGGCCGTCACCTGCTCGGGGCGCCGCGCCCCGGTCATGACCCAGAGGAAGGAGGGCGCGAAGCGGTAGATCGGGTCGCGCTCGACGAGGACGACGCGATCGCCCCGCTCGAGCCGGGCGCGCAGCCGCCGGGCCGCGACGAGACCTCCCGTGCCGCCGCCGAGAACGACAACCGCTTTCTCAGCCATCGCGTTCCCCCTTTAGAAAGTCACGACCTTGTCGGTCCAGAGCGTCCAGTCGGTCAGCTCCTCGAGCGAGGAGCGCCGGGCGCCCCCGACGAGCTTCGCCTCGTCGATCGCGCGCGCGTCCATGCAGCTCCCGCAGCCGCCGACCTCGGCGCCGTGGCGGATCGCGGAGACGACCATGCGGTCGAGGTGGTAGAAGCCGTTCGGGAGCACCTGGCCGGCGACGGCGCAGCCGACGGCGTCGCCCATCAGGAAGACGCGCACCTCGGTTCCCTCTCGCTTGGCCAGAGCGCCGGCGAGGCGAAGGCCGTTGTAGCAGCGCTCGGTCCCGTACGGCGGGTCGTTGAGGACGAGGAGGACTCTCACGCCTCCTCCTCCGCTCCGGTCGCAACGGGCAGCCCGGCCAGTCGCCACTCGGGCAGGCCGTCCTCGAGCCGCCGGGCCTGGAAGCCGTTGGCGCGCAGGAGCTCGACGGCCTCCGAGGCGAGGAGGCAGAAGGG
>JBGPNP010000220.1:0-5148 GCA_041487575.1 Gaiellaceae bacterium
CGGCCGTCCACCTCGACACGGTCGCCGGAGCCGACGAACTTTGCGAGCCCGGCCACCTCGCCGTTCACGCGCACGCGCCCGGCCCGGATGAGCTCGTCCGCCCCGCGCCGGGACGCCAACCCGGCCCGGGCGAGGTAGACGTTGAGGCGCATGCCGTGATTATCTGGACGCGAGCGCCCGACGCGGGCCAGGCAGGTCGTGTGGATGATCCGCGCAGCTTCGGTCACACCCTCGAAGCGCCCGTGATCTCTCGAGCCATGCGAGCCTGCGCCGAAGGGCATGCCCCAGGTCTGCAGACCCCCAGCCACGTCCTGCCCGGCCGGCATGTTGTCCACGGGCGATGCAGACGCGCGCTCCGGCATGATCACGGGCGTGCCTCCCGACCCCGCTCTCGACGCCGCGGACTTCGCCTATCTCACGACCACCGGCCGCGTCACAGGCCTGCCGCGCACGATTGAGATCTGGTTCGCGCTTGCGGGTGAGACGGTCTACTTCCTCTCCGGCGGCCGCGACCGATCCGACTGGGTCAAGAACGCGCGGCGGCGGGCGGAGATCACGGTCAGCATCGCCGACCGCGAGTTCGCCGGCCGCGCCCGCATCCTTTCCGCGGGCGACACGGAGGACGGACTTGCGCGCCGGCTTCTGCTCGAGAAGTACGGGCCGCGCTACGCGGGCGACCTCACGAGCTGGGGCCGCACGTCCCTCCCTGTCGCCGTAGACCTGCTGCCCGGAAACACGTCATGATCCGACCGTGCCCATCTACATCTCCCTCATGAAGTGGACGTCCCCCGGCATGGGCGGCATGCCCGGCTGGCGCGACCGGCTCGAGGAAGGAGAGCGGATGATCGAGCAGCGCGGCGGCAGGCGCCTCGGCGCCTACGTCACGCTCGGCCGTTTCGACCTCGTCGAGATCTTCGAGGCCCCGGACGACGAGACCGCCTATCAGTGCATCGTCGCGGTCGCGCGCACCGGGAATGTGACGACGGAGACGCTGCGCGCGTTCACACGTGAGGAGGCGGAGGCGCTGATCAAGGCGCTCTAGGCTCCGCGGCGTTCCGCGACGGCTTCGAGCCGCGCGCGGATCTCTTGCGCGTCGCCGCCGAGGTCGTCCAAACGCGGGAGCTCCGCGAGGCTCGTCAGGCCGAACACGCGCTCGAAGAGGGCCGTCGTCCGGTAGCGAACGGCGCCTCCCTCCCCCGCCCGGCCGGCTTCCGCGATCAGTCCGCGGTCGACGAGACCGGCGACGGCCGAGTCGGCGGCGACGCCGCGGATGCGCGCGACTTCCGGACGGCTGACCGGGCCGAGGTAGGCGACGATCGCGAGCGTCTCGAGCGCCGCCTGCGAGAGTCCACGACGCACGGGCCGATCGACGAGGCGGGCGCACGCCTCGGCGGCCTCGCGCGCGGCGCGGAAGGCGTAGCCCCCGGCGACGCGCTCGAGGACGATGCCGCTCCGGCCTTCCCGGTAGCGCGCCGCCAGCAGGCCGAGCGCCGTCTCGACCCGGTCGGGACCGTCGCCCGTCGCCTCGGCGAGCTCCTCCACCGACAGCGGGCGCGGCGCCACGACGAGGAGCCCTTCGACGACGCGGGCAACGCGGTCAACCGGGTTGTCGATCAGACGGAGCGCGCGGTCCATACGGTGATCGGGGCGAGCGGGGCGGGCTGACCGAGCAGGATCTCGCCGGCCTTGCGGAGCTCGAGGAGTGCGAGGAAGGCCACCGCCTGCTCGATCCGCGAGAGGCCGCGCACTTCTTCGTCGAACTCGAAGCGGCGCCGGCGGCGTACGAGCGCCCGGAAGCGCTCGAGAAAGAGCGAGACCGGCGGGTACGTCAGCACGAGGTGGCGCAGGGACGGCTCCGGCGGCTCGGCGCCGAGAGCGCGAAGCGCCGCAGCGAGGAGCGTGGCGTCCTGCCGCGGCAGCTCGCGCGCGAGAGCCGGCGCGAGCGGCGCCGGGCCGACGCGGAAGTACCGGTCGGACTCGGCGGCGAGCCGCTCCTCGAGCCAGCCCGCGGCGGCCTTGAAGCGCCGGTAGGCGGCGAGCCGCTCGGCCAGCTCCTCGGCGGCCTCGTCGGGGTCGAGGTCGTCCAGGCCGATCTCCTCGCCGCCGAAGAGCTCGCGTGCCTTCAGCTCGAGCAGCGCAGCAACGAGGACGAGAAACTCACCACAAACATCGAGGTCGAGGGGCTCCCGACCGGCGTCTACGCATTCCGTACTCGCGAGCGAAGCGAGGCGGCCAACGTCCCCCGCGGGAAATGCGCAGCATTTGCCGCGGCTATCGACGAACGTCACGACGATCTCGGCGATCTCGACCTCGGCGAGCTCGAGCTCCTCTTTGAGGACGAGCGTGAGCAGCAGGTCAAAGGGACCCTCGAAGGCGTCGAGGTCCAGGGGCAGATCTCGTACAACCACGCCCGGCATCGGCGGGCGATGCTAGCGGCCGCGCCGGACGCTGCTCTTCGGGACCGCCATGCGCGGGCCGGCGGGGACGCCCCGCCCCGGCCCCTGGCCGGGCGGCTCCGTCCGCTGCCGCTGCGCCCAGAAGAAGCCGAAGACCGCGAGGAGGAAGAGCCCGATCGCCACCCACGCGTTCAGGCGCTGCCCGAGGATGTAGTGCGACGGGTCGACGCGCAGGTGCTCCTCCCAGGAGGCGCGGGCGAACGTGTACCAGGCGACGTAGAGGCAGAAGAGCCCGGGCGCCCTGATCCGGAACCGGCGGCCGACCCAGAGAAGGACGGCGACGCCGATCATGTCCCAGATGAACTCGTAGAGGAACGTCGGGTGGAAGGTCGCCGCATCCGTGTAGCCGGCGGGCCGGTTCGCAGGGGAGATCTCGAGCCCCCAGGGAAGGCCGGTCGGCTTGCCGAAGAGCTCCTGGTTGAAGTAGTTCCCCCAGCGACCGACCCCCTGGGCGAGGAGGAGGCCCGGGCCGACGTAGTCCATGAACTCGAAGATGCTCTTTCCCGCGCGCTTGACGATGACGGCGCCGACGCCGACGCCGGCGGCGACCCCGCCCCAGACACCGAGCCCGCCTTTCCAGACGGCGAAGACGCCCCACCACTCGTCCGGCACCTCGCTCCAGCTCGTCGCGACGTGGTAGGCGCGCGCCCCGACGATGCCGCCGGCGACGCCCCACATCGCGAGGCGGAAGATGAAGTCCCAGTCGCAGGCGCCAGCCCGGACCGCCCGCACGCCGGAAAGCAGTGTGGCCCCGAGGATCCCCAGCAGGAGCATCAGCCCGTAGACGTGGATCGTCAGCGGCCCGAGGTCGATGTTGCCGCCCGACGGGCTCGGGATCGAGGCGAGGACCGCGGTCACGCCGGGATTGTCCCAGGCGCGGCGGCCCCGCGCGGCGAGCGCGTCAAAGCAGGATCTTCAGCGCCGTCTCCGCCGTGCAGCCGCTGCGAAGGAGATCGGTCGCCGTGTGCAGATCGACGTCGAGCCGTTCGGCGATCGCCGCCGCGGCCGTCGGGTCGAAGCCGGCCCGCTCGAGCTCGGCCTGGCGCCACAGCATGACGCGCCGAGGCTCGCTGCCCCGCTCACGTTCGTCGACCTCAACCGCAGCCATCGCGTCTCCAGCTCGCTCGATCTCTCTGCTCCTACCTTCGTTCATACCACACGACCGGATGCCACCCAACGGGTGCCGTCGCTGATTTAACCCGCGCTTAACGTCTTCCTCCCTCAACCGAGAGAGCGCGCAATCGCGAGCGCCTCGGCCTTCGTTCGCGCCCCCTCGAGGCGGAGCGTCAGCTCGCCGTGCTGCCAGAGGAGCGTGTTCCCGGCGAGGCGGAGCGTCTCCTCCCGGATCTGCCCCTGCGAATCGACGAAGAGGAAGGCATGGGGCTGCCCTTCGAGCCAGTAGCCCGGCTCGTGGTTCACGGTCACGGGCTCGATGCGCGTCCCGGGCCCGGCGAGCTTCTGGATGAACTGAAAGCCAGGCTCGGCGCGGAACTGCGTCAGGAGGATCCTGGGGCGCCGGGGATCCTTGCGCCAGTAGACGAACGCGACCTGGCCCCCGGGGAGGCCGGGAGCAAACCAGACCTCGCGGGGCTTCTCGAAGCCGGCTAACACAGGCACGAGGACGCGGTAGGCGGCGAGCCGGCGCGCCTCAGCGAGCGTCACCCGCCTGCCGAGTCCGAGATCGGCGCTCACGGGCGCCTTCGGCTGCTCGGGCCCGCGCTCGATCTTCACCCCGCGCAGTCCAAGCCACTCGAGGATGGCGGTACGGGCGGGTGGAACCGCAAACGCCGCGCCGACGGCGAGCGCGGCGAACGCCAGAACGAGCGCGCGACGTCTCGGGAGCCGGCGCTGCACCGGGCGCTCGGCGAGCCGGGCGCGCACGGACGGCCACAGGTCGGGGGCCTCGGGGACGTCGAGCTCGCGCCCGAGCGCGAGGAGCTTCCGCTCCAGCTCGGTCATGCGCCCACCTCCGTCAGTATCGAGCGCAGGCGCTCGAGTGCCCGCGACGTCCGCGACTTGACCGTGCCGCGCCGCACGCCGAGCGCCGCCGCCGTCTCCTCCTCGGACAGCTCGAGGAAGTAGCGGCAGGCGATCACGAGCCGGTCGTCTTCTCTGAGCCCGTTCACGACGTCGAGCAGCGCGCGCCGCTCCTCGCCCGAGAGAACGGCCCCCTCGGGGGAGGGAGCCGCCTCCCCCGAGGGGGCCTCCGCGGCCGCGCGCAGCGCGAGGGCGGAGCGGCGGCCGGCGGCTCGGCGCCGGTTCCGAGCCTCGTTCGCCACGATCTGGAGGAGCCAGGGCCGAAACGGTGCGCCGGCCCGGAAGCGCGGCAGGGCCCGCCACGCCTTGACGAAGGCCTCCTGCGCGGCGTCCTCGGCCTCGTCGATTCCTCCGGCGGCGACATAGGCAGTGCGGAATGCGATCCCCTGATAGCGGCTCACGAGCAGCCCGTAGGCGTCCTCGTCGCCGCGACGTGCGCGCTCGACGAGATCGGTCTCTTCGGGTGGACGGCCCTCCACTCCGCGCGTATTACACCGCGCCGCCAGGCGAGGTTCCGAGTCCTTCCGAGCGAAGCGAAGGGACCAGCTTCACTCTCTCGGGAAATGCGCGAGCATTTCCCGAGGTTTAGGGGCCTGTCCGGAAAGCCCCCGCGCGCCGGATGCGGCTGCAAACCGGGCGCCGGCCGCGTCCTCAG
>JBGPNP010000221.1:0-5145 GCA_041487575.1 Gaiellaceae bacterium
CGCCCTCTACGACGAGGCCGTCCATCAGGCCAACCGCTCCAAGCCCGAGGTGATCGCGTGCGCCGCGTAGAAGGTTGGCAAAGGGTGTCTCATAGGTCAACCTCCGTGCGAACATCCTCCCGAGCGAAGCGAAGGGACAAGATCGTGCCGCGGAAAATGCGCTGCATTTTCCGCGGAAACCTCATACGCGCTCCACGGGCCCGCCTCGGCGGGCGAAGAGGCCGCCCGGCCGCAGGAGG
The DNA here is from genome assembly GCA_041487575.1 of Gaiellaceae bacterium. Classification (GTDB taxonomy): domain Bacteria; phylum Actinomycetota; class Thermoleophilia; order Gaiellales; family Gaiellaceae; genus JBGPNP01. The sequence continues at coordinate 240 of JBGPNP010000221.1, forward strand.
AGCACGAGGATGACGAGGAGGAAGATGACCGAGTCGAGGTAGACGCGCGTCGTGAACGGGAAGGACCCCTGCTCCGGGCCCTGCCCGGGGAGGAAGCCGCCGAAGAGACCCGTGGCAAAGCCGATCGCGAAGCCGCCGAGGGTCGCCGTCGTCAGCCGGTCGATCCCGCCGACGACGACCGCCACGAGGACGATGATCGTCTCCTTCAGGCCGTAGTCGGGCGTGACGAACGGCGTCTGGACGACGAAGAGGACGGCGACGATGGCAGCCAGGACGCCGGAGACGAGGAACGCGAACGCGATCACCCGGCCGGCCTGGACGCCGAGCAGGCGGGCGGTCTGGAAGTCCGCAGCCGCCGCCCGGATCTGGAGCCCGATGTCCGTCCGCTCGAGCAGGAGAGCGAGAGCGGCCAGGCACACCGCCGCGGTCCCGATCAGGACGAGCGTGATCCAGCGGACGTGGACGCTGCCGATCGTGAAGGCCTTGTTCAGCCCCGAGAGCACGAGCGCCGGATCTCCGATGGGCTTGTTCCTGTACGAATAGCTCAGGAGCGCGATGCTCTGGAGCAGGAAGCTGATCGCGAACGTGGCCACGAGCATCGTCGCCGGCGACGCCCGCCGCAGCGGGATGAAGGCGACGCCCATCGCGAGCGAGAGCGCAACCACGACCGCGAGGCAAACGAGGATGCTCACGCCCTCGGGCAGGCTGTTCGTGAACGCGAGCGCGTACGCCCCGAACATGATCAGCTGGCCGTAGGCGAAGTTGACGAGGCGCATGACGCCGAAGACGAGCGCGATCCCGACCGCCATGAGCGCGTAGAGCGCGCCCAAGCCGACGGCGTCGATGACGGTCTGAATCTGGGTCATCTCATGCGAAGTACGCGGCCACGATCCGGTCCGTGTCGCCCGCGTCGGCCGGCGCGAGCGTCATGCGGATCTCGCCGTTCGACATGACGTAGGTCCGGTCGGCGAAGGCGACGGTGCGCTGCGCGCGCTGCTCGACGAGGAGGACGGTGACGCCGCACTCCCGGATCTGGCGGAGCACCTGGAACACCGTGTCGACGACCTGCGGCGCGAGGCCGAGGGAAGGCTCGTCGAGGAGGAGGACGTCCGGCCTCGCCACGAGAGCCCGCGCGATCGCGAGCTGCTGCTGTTCCCCGCCGGAGAGCGTGCCGGCAGGCCGCCCTGCGTACCGGTGGACGACCGGGAAGAGCTCGTAGACCCATTCGAGGTCCGTGGCGATCCCGGCCTGTGAGCGCCGCCCGACGAGGCCGAGGCGGATGTTCTCTTCGACCGTGAACTCGGCGAAGATGCGCCGCCCCTCGGGGACGAGGGACACTCCCGAGCGGGTGATCGACTCAGGCTTCTTGCCGCGGATCGAGCGGCCGGCGAGGCGGATGTCGCCGTGCCGCACCGGCACGGCGCCCATGATCGCGTGCAGCGTCGTCGACTTCCCGGCCCCGTTCGGGCCGATCAGCCCGACGATCTCCCCCGTCTGTACCTGGATGTTCAGGCCGCGGACGGCGGCGACCGCCCCGTAGCGCACCTCGAGGCCCTCGACGTCGAGCGCGGGCTCAGCCACCGGCCCCCTCCTCGACCACGGCGCTCTCGCCGAGATACGCGGCGGTAACGTCGAGGTTACGCCTGATCTCGGCGGGCGTTCCCTCCGCGAGCGTCTGGCCCTGGTCGAGCACGTGGATCCGGTCGCAGACCTCCATGATCAGCGCCATGTTGTGGTCGATCAGGAGGACGCCCGCCTCGTGCTCGTCCCTCACGCTCCGCACGACCGCCGCGAAGTCGGGCACCTCCGCTTCCGGAAGGCCGGCAGCGGGCTCGTCCATGAGCACGAACCGCGGCTCCGTGGCGAGGGCGCGGGCCACGCCGAGCTTCCGCTCGTCGCCGTGCGGGAGCACGGAGGCGGGGACGCCGGCGTAGCCGGAGAGCCCGAGCCGCTCCAGGAGGTCGCCCGCGCGCCGGCGGGCCTCCCGCGCCGACGCCCCGGACCCGAGAGCGGCGACCTCGACGTTCTCGTGCACTGAGAGGCTCCGGAACGAGCGGCTGTGCTGGAAGGTGCGCACGAGACCGGCGTGGCTGCGGCGGTGCGGGCTCCAGGAGGTCACGTCCTGCCCTGCGACCTCGACCCGCCCGGAGCTCGGGAAGTCGAAGCCCGTGAGGACGCTCACGAGCGTTGTCTTGCCCGCGCCGTTCGGCCCGATCAGGCCGACGACCTCGTGCCGGTGGAGCTCGAGCGTAACGCCCCTGAGCGCGTGGACGCCTTCGAACGACCGCGAGACTTCGGTGGCCCGGAGAGAGCCTCCGGGCCACCGTTTCGTCTCAGGCGAGACCCCCTCCGTCAACCTTTGATCTTCGCCGGCTTACTCGCCGTGATCTCCCCGATGTACCTTGCCTTGTTGTTCTCGACCCTCATCACTCGGTAGACCCGGCCGGTCACCGCGTGGAGCGAGGGCGAGTACGAGATGTTCCCGGAGATGGTCGAGAGGCCCTGGAACTGCTCGAACGCCTTCGCGAGCGTCGCTCCATTCGTGCTTCCGGTCCTCGCGATCGCTGCGACAATCGCGTCGACGGCCGCGGCCCCGGTGACGAAGCTCCCGGTCGCCGGGGGCTTCCCGGCCTTCTTCATCTGCGCAACGAGAGCGTTGACCTCGGGGTCCGGATCGTCGCCGAAGATCGACGCGTAGGTGACGTAGTAGTAGTTCGTCACCGGCGGGTCCTTCGGGTACCAGAACGTCCCGTCTCCGGCCCACGAGTTGATGATCGCCGTCTTGTTCCCGAGGCTCCGCAGGCCGGCCACGAACGCCGGCCAGTCGCCGAACGTCGTCGAGGTCGCGATGATGTCGGCCTGCGTCTGGTTCACACGGCTGATGACGTTCTGGATCGTCTTGTCGCCGTTCGTGAAGCTCTCTGCCAGCACGATCGTGCCGCCGAGCTCCTTGTAGCGCACCGTGAACGCCTCGACGACGTTGCGGAAGTAGATGAGCAGGTTGTCCGTGACCGTGGTCGCCCGCTTCCAGCCGCGCTTGATCGCGTACTCGGCCATCGCAGCACCCTCATCCTGGGCGACGTTGCCGAGCGTGAAAGCAAGCTTTCCCTTCGGGCCGAAGCGCTTTGGCCCCTGCTGATCAGTGCCGACGCAGGATGCGATCGCGAGCCTGCCCGCGTTGATGACTTCCTGGGTCGCGGGCGCCCCGTACTCGACGTCGCAGGTGGTGAGCACCGCGACGGCGCCCTGGCTGACCAGCTTGGCGGCGCACGCCTTGCCCTTGGCCGGATCGAGCTGGTGGTTGCAGACCTTGATCTGCAGCCGCCGGCCGAGGACGCCTCCCCTCTGGTTGATCTTCGCAACCTCGAGCACGGCTGCCTGTAACGCGGCGCTGTCGTACGGCGACATGAAGCTCGTCAGGTCGACGGCGGCACCGATGATGATCGGCCCCGCGCTTCCCCTCTCGATCCTGCCGCCCGCGGTGGCCGCCATACCGGCCACCACCAGCACGATCGCCAGGGTGACCCACCTTCTCGGTCGTCTCATCAGCCTCTCCTTCCGACGTCACTCGGGAGCCCAGAGAACGGCTCCATTCTCCTCCGTTGTCCAATCAGTGAGCAAGATCTGGGGTGCGCTCAGGCGTAGGCAGGCTCCGTCGCCTCGACGTCCGCGGTCTCCCGGAAATGCGGGATGACCTTGTCCGCGAAGAGCTCCTGCGCCTTGATTGCCTGCCAGTGCGGGAACCCGCCCGCGTTCACCGTGATCGAGACCTCCGTCAGGCCCTCGCACACGTCGCGAATGGCCTCGATCCGCTCGATGACGTCGCTCGGCGTCCCGACCCAGACGATGTCGCCCGCGATCATGTCGTCGTAGGGCGTCTCCGCGAGCTGCTCCAGGATCCCCGCCAGGTAGAAGCCGTAGCCCGCGGCCTGCATGTCCTCTGCGGGCGGCAGGCGGTCGTCGCCCGTGAGCGGCGAGGCGTTCCCCTCGAGGAACTGCCGCATGCCGCGCTCGGCCTCGCGCCTGGCGGTGGCCCGGTCCTCGTCGAGGTAGCAGGCGTGGATCCAGACGATGTCCGGCTTGGTGCCGTGCTCGGCGCACTTCGCCCGGTAGAGGTCGAGCTGATCCTTGAGCGCCGCGTACGGGAGGAGCGGCGGGACGACGATCGCCCAGCCCCGCTCAGCCGCGAGCTCGTACGTCCGGTCGCTCGTCCCGCCGAGAAAGACGCGGAACTTCCCGTGCGGCCGCGGCGTGATGTGCGCGTCGTCGATCCGGTAGAAGCGGCCGTCGTAGGAGAAGCGCTCCTCCTCGAGCGCCTTGAAGAGGATCTCGAGCGACTCCTCGTAGCGGTCGCGCGACTCGACGACCGGGACGCCCGCCTTCGCCGGGATCCAGCCGTGGCCGCGCAGCGCTCCGAACTCGTAGCGCCCCGGGAAGAGGTTGTCGAACATCGCGATCTGCGAGGCGAGGATGGTGGGGTTGTGGTATGGCAGCACGTGGCCGAGCGTGCGGAACTTGATCCGCTTCGTCTGCGGCGCGCACGTCGCCCAGAGCGCGAACGGATTCGCCGAGATCGAGAACTTCGGGAAGAAGAAGTGCTCGATGACCGCGTAGGCGTGGTAGCCGAGCCGGTCGGCATGGACGACCTGCTCCACCACCTCGTGGTAGAGGCGCTCGGGTGATTTCCCGGGCCAGTGCTGGATCTCCGAGTAGATGGAGAACTGCATCGACACCTCCCCTCACGCTGCGGCCGCGCGGCGCAGGCCGCCGCGCGACTCTGAACGATGTTTGATCAAAGGTCAAATCTCGGCGTGCCACAAGCCGGCTCCGGAAGCCGTCGCGCGCTCCTCGCGCGGCCCGTCTGCTAACCGCCTGCTAACCAAGAAGAGGGGCCGGTGGTGAGCCG
>JBGPNP010000222.1:0-5130 GCA_041487575.1 Gaiellaceae bacterium
CGCGGCCCCGGGCACAAGAAGGATCTGCGCATCGTGCGGCCGTACGTCCGCGACTTCCGGCCGGTGCTCGTCGGCGTGGACGGAGGCGCCGACGCGCTCATCGAGGCCGGTTGGAAGCCCGATCTCATCGTCGGCGACATGGACTCGGTCTCGGACGAGGCTCTGCGCTGCGGCGCAGAGCTCGTCGTCCACGGCTATGCCGACGGGCGCGCGCCGGGCCGGGAGCGGCTCGACAGGCTCGGGCTCGCCTCGGCGGTCGTGGCGGCGGCCGGCATCAGCGAGGACCTGGCGCTCCTCCTCGCCTACGAGAAGGGCGCAGACCTCATCGTCGCGGTCGGCACGCACTTCAACCTGATCGAGTTCCTCGAGCGCAACCGCGACGGCATGTCGTCGACCTTCCTGACGAGGCTCAAGGTCGGGGAGGTGCTCGTGGACGCCCGCGGCGTGTCGCGGCTCTCACGCCAGCGCGCGGGCATCGCGCCGCTCGCCGGCCTCGGCCTCGCCGGGTTCGCCGCCATGGCTGTCGCCGTCGCCGGCTCGCCTGCCCTGCGGGACACGATCTCGGTTCTCGTCCGCCGGCTCGAGAACATCCTCGGCCTAGGGTGATTCGCCGGCAACGTTACCGCACGAATCACCGGTGATCTCCGAGACCCGCGAGCTCCTCGCTCCGCGAGCCGACGTCTGGGCACTCGTCGGCGAGCCCTACCATCTGCCCGACTGGTGGCCCGGCTACACCGGGGTGCAGCCGGACCGGCACGGCCTCGCGGAGAACGCCCGCTGGGAGGTCCGCCGGAGCGCGGCGCCCGGGCTCCTGCGCACGCCGGGCGGAGCCGGCCTCCTCGTCATCCGGCGCGTCCTCGAGGGCGAGGAACTCGCCTGGCACGACGTCCAGCAGGGCCTCGACGCGGGACTGAGGCTCGCATCGCTCGGCCCCGAGCGAACGGAGGCGACCGCCTGGGTGGACGGCCCCCGCTGGCGGCTCCTGGCCGAGGGTGCGTGCATACTCCCGCGGCAGGCGCTCCTTCGGCTGCACGCGCTCTGCCAGACAGCAGCGTCGCTCTAAGCGACGCTGCTGTCTAATAGGAGAGGCATGAAGATGGCACGGGGAGAGTGTCTTTTGGTCAAGTTTTTGCGCGAAGCGGAAAAACTTGTTTGACCTCCGCTATCACGCAGCCTCGCTCGCCGCTGTCTTTCTCGCGCTCGCGGTCGGGGTGCTCCTGGGCGTTGCCATCTCGGGCAAGGTCTCGAACACGCAGGAGTCGGCCCAGAAGGCGATCATCGACCGGCTCAACAAGGACCTCGCCGGCGAGCGCGAGCGCACGGCGGCCGCCGGACGCCGCGGCGAGGCCGCCGAGCGGGTCGTCGAGGACGCCTATCCGTCGCTCGTGGAAGGCCGGCTCGCGGGAAAGCACTTCGCGGTCCTCTTCCTCGGCGGCGTCGACGGCGGCCTGCGCTCGGCGGTCGAGCGCACGCTCGCCGACGGCGACTCGGGAGCGCCGATGCGCATGACCGCGCTCGCGCTTCCCCTCGACCCGAAGGGGCTCCACGACCTGCTCGCCCCGCAGAGCACACTGGCCGCATACGCCACGGACAATGACTGGAGCGATCTCGGGAGGGACCTCGGGCGAGAGCTCGTCCTGGGTGGCAGCGCGCCGCTCTGGACCGCGGTCTCGGGCCAGCTCGTCGAGGAGCGCTCCGGCACGCCCTTCCCGCCCGTGGACGGCGTGATCGTCGTCCGCTCGTGGAACCCGGAGCCGTCCGGCGACGTCGCGGTCGTGACGCGCCGACGCGTGACCGAGCGGTTCATCGGCGGGGTCCTCGACGGCCTGCAGGCGACGGGCGTCCCCGTGGTCGGAGTCGAGAAGGTCGGCGTCCAGCCCGCCGACTCCGCCATCGACCTCTACCGCGAGCGCGGCGTGTCGAGCGTCGACGACGCGGACACCGTTGCCGGCCGGCTCGCGCTCGCGCTCCTCTTGGCCGGAGGCGAGCCCGGGCACTACGGCGTGAAAGGCTCGGCCTCGGACGGGGTGACGCCACCGATCGAGCCGGTCCCGGCTGCGACCGTTGGCGGCTGAGCGCCCGCGCCCGGCGGCGATCCTCGTCGCCGCCCGCGACGAGGAGGAGCGGATCGCCGGGACGGTGACGCGGCTCCGCGAGGCATTTCCCGGCGCTGCCGTGATCGTTGCCGACGACGGCTCCTGCGACCGCACGGCGGAACGGGCAAAGGAAGCGGGGGCCGTCGTCTTGCGGCTCGGGCGCCACGGCAAGGGCGAGGCGCTGTCCGCGGCCGAGCGTGCCGCCCCGCCCGGCGCCGTCCTCCTCTGCGACGCCGATCTCGAGGGCGATCTGCGCCCGCTCGCCGAAGCGGGCGCCGACGTCGGCGTCGCCCGCTTCGCGGCGCGGCGCGGCGGCGGGTTCGGGCTCGTCAAGCGCCTCTCCCGCGTCCTCATCCGGATCCTCGCCGGCTTCGAGGCGGGCGAGCCGCTCTCGGGCCAGCGCTTGCTTTCGCCGGCCGCCCGCGCCGCCTGCTTCCCGCTCGCGCCCGGCTTCGGCTGCGAGACGCGGATGACGATCGACGCGGTGCGCGCGGGGCTCTCGGTCGAGGAGGTCGAGCTCAACCTCGCGCATCGCCCGACCGGCCGCGACGTCGCCGGCTTCGCCCATCGCGGCCGGCAGCTCGCCGACCTCCTGCTCGCGTGCGGCCCGCTGGCGCGGAACTACCGCGGGCGCCGGCTCCCGCTCGTCGGCTGGGCCGTCGCTCTCGGAGGGGTGCGGGCGCCGCGACGCCTCGGCCTCGCCGTCGCCGCCGTCACACTGATCGGCCTCGCGGACGACCTCTGGAGCGGGCAGGAGCGCGGGGTCGGCGCCCACCTTCGTGCAGGGCGGACGACCGGCGTCCTCAAACTGGCAGGCATCCCCGCCGTGGCGCTGGCGGCCACCGGCTCGCCCTCCGGCGCGCTCCTCACGAGCCTCGCCGCGAACGCCGTCAACCAGCTCGACACGCGGCCCGGACGAGCGCTCAAGGCCTTCCTGCTCGCGAGCCTGCTCACCCGGGGGAGCCCCGGCGGGGGCTACGGGGGTGTCGCCGTCATCCTCCTTCCCTACGATCTCCGGGAGCGAACGATGCTGGGAGACATGGGATCGAATGCACTCGGGGCCGTGCTAGGGTTGAGGTCCGTGACCAAGGTCAGGGGTCCGGCGCGCTGGGGGGCGGTCGTTGTGCTCGCCGGGCTGAATCTCCTCGGCGAGCGGCGCTCGCTCGGGGAGTTCGTCGAAAGGGCGCCCGTGCTGCGCGAGGTCGACCGGCTCGGGAGGTTCCGCGGGTGAGCGCGCGCCCGACGAGGTATGTGTTCGTCACGGGCGGCGTCGTCTCGTCCCTCGGGAAGGGCATCACGGCGGCGTCGCTCGGGCGGCTCCTCAAGGCGCGCGGCTTCCGCATCCAAGTGCAGAAGTTCGACCCCTACATCAACGTCGATCCCGGGACGATGAGCCCGTTCCAGCACGGCGAGGTCTTCGTCACCGAGGACGGCGCCGAGACCGACCTCGACATCGGCCACTACGAGCGCTTCGTCGACGAGAACCTCTCGCGCGGCGCCAACCATACGTCCGGCTCGATCTGGGAGCGGGTCATCCGCAAGGAGCGCAAGGGCGAGTACCTCGGCTCGACCGTTCAGGTCATCCCGCACATCACGAACGAGATCAAGGACCGCATCCGCCGCGTCGCGACGACGAGCGACGCCGACATCGTCATCTCCGAGATCGGCGGCACGGTCGGCGACATCGAGTCGCTCCCGTTCCTCGAGGCGATCCGCCAGTTCCGGCGCGAGGTCGGGCCGGGGAACGTCCTCTACGTCCACGTGACGTACGTGCCCTTCATCGACACGGCGGGCGAGCTGAAGACGAAGCCCACGCAGCACTCGGTGAACGAGCTGCGCCGGATCGGTATCCACCCCGACATCGTCGTCTGTCGCTCGCACGAGCCGCTCTCGCGCGACATCCGTGAGAAGATCGCCCTGTTTGCCGACGTCGACGCGGAGGCGGTGATCGCGAACGAGGACGCCTCCGACGTCTACCTCGTCCCGCACGCGCTCCGGGACGAGGGCTTCGACCGGCTCGTCTGCCAAAAGCTCGGCCTCCCGGAGGGCGAGCTCGACCTCGGCGACTGGGACGAGCTCGCCGAGCGGCTCGCGGCGCGAGACGAGACGGTCGAGATCGCGCTCGTCGGCAAATACGTGAAGCTCCACGACGCCTATCTCTCCGTCCACGAGGCGCTCAAGCACGCCGGTATTCAGCACGGTGCGCACGTGCGCGTGCGCTGGGTGGACGCGGAGGGGATGAGCTTCGAGGAGGCGGCGCGCGACCTCGAGCGCTCGGACGGCATCCTCGTCCCGGGCGGCTTCGGCTCGCGCGGGTGGGAGGGGAAGATCATGGCCTGCCGCGTGGCTCGCGAGCGGAGGATCCCGTACCTCGGCATCTGCCTGGGGATGCAGGTTGCGATCTCCGAGTTCGCCCGCAACGTCGTCGGGCTCGACGGCGCGAACTCGACGGAGATGGACCCTGAGACGCCCTTCCCGGTCATCGACCTCCTCCCCGAGCAGAAGGAGGTCGAGGACCTCGGCGGCACGATGCGGCTCGGGGCCCAGCCGGTCGACCTCGTCGAGGGCACGCGTGCGCGAGCGGCCTACGGCGACACGGTCGTCTACGAGCGTCACCGCCACCGCTACGAGGTCAACAACCACTTCCGGCCGCGGCTCGTGAGCGCAGGCCTGGTCGTCTCCGGGACGTATCAGGAGGGCCGGCTCGTCGAGGTGATCGAGCTTCCCGGCCATCCGTGGTTCGTGGCCAGCCAGTTCCACCCTGAGTTCAAGTCGCGCCCGACGCGCCCGGCGCCGCTTTTCCGCGACTTCGTCGGCGCGGCCGTCGAGCGCGCGCGCGCCCGCTCGCGGATCGCCGAGACGGCCGCGCGGTAGCCCGGCTGCCGGCCTCTGCCGGCGGAGGCAGGCGCCGCGAGCCGTCCACTCAGAACTCGTTTCGGAATGACGACTCGCCGCCGGGGTGCGTGGGGTGGTGCGAGGCAAGGACACAGGGAGTGTCCATACCGAGCCAGGTATGGGCGCGACCGAGGACGCC
>JBGPNP010000223.1:0-5115 GCA_041487575.1 Gaiellaceae bacterium
CACAGGCTGAAGGTGCGCCCGCCGCCCGCCGGCGTCCTCTTCCGCCCGCCGACGCTCGACGACGCCGACGCGGTCGCTGCGCTCATCTCGGCGCGCGACGCCGTCGACTTCGGCGAGGAGCAGGCGCTCACCGGGGAAGAGCTGCGCAGCTGGTGGCGGCCCGACGCGGCGCGACTGACGACGGACGCGTGGATCGCCCTGCGGGAAGGCGAGGCCGTCGGCTTCGCCCGCATGTTCGGCCACGGTGACGTCGCGAACGTCGAGGACGAGGCGTGCGTCCACCCTCAGGCGCGCCGACAGGGGATCGGGACTCACATACTGGGCCGCGCCGAGGACTGGGCGCTGCAGCACGAGCTCCTCCGCGTGCAGGCGAGCGTCGTCAACGACAACGGCCGCCGTCTGCTCGAGCGGCGCGGCTACCGGCTCGTCCGACACTTCTGGCGGATGGAGATCGTGCTCGCCGAGCCGCCGACTCCGCCCGAGCCGCCGCCCGGCCTCGCGTTCCGTCCCTACCGCCCCGGCGAGGACGATCGCCCCCTCCACGCGGCCCACCAGGACGCGTTCCGAGAGCTCTGGGAGTTCGCAGCCGTGCCGCTGGACGACTGGCTCCGGTCCCGGCACGAGCGTGAGGACTACCACCCCGAGCTCTGGCAGCTCGCCGTGGAGGGCGACGAGATCGCGGGCGCGGCCCTCTGCTTCGGGGCGGACGGCTTCGGCTGGGTGCTCGACCTCTTCGTCGGCGAGCGCTGGCGCGGCCGGGGCCTCGGCCTGAGCCTGCTCGTGACCGGGTTCCGAGAGCTCCAGCGGCACGGCTTCCCGCGGGTCGGGCTCGAGGTCGACGCCGCGAACCCGACCGGCGCGACCCGCCTCTACGAGCGGGCCGGCATGCGCGTGAGCCGGCGCTACGACACGTACGAGAAGCGGCTCGAAGGCTAGAGGCCGCCGGCGAGGCGCTCGAGGTCCTCGTCGCTCGTCCAGAAGCCGACCGAGGCCCGCACCCAGCCGAAGCCGGGAAGCTCGCGGACGATGACGCCCCGAGAGGCGAGCCGGGCGACGTGCTCGGCCGGATCGCCCTGCGGCTTGAAGGTGACGAGGGTCGCGTGGCCGGGTTCGGTGACGACGCGGGCGCGCTCGGCGAGGAGACCGCGACACCGCTCCGCCGCCGCGCGCGCCCGCTCGAAGCGCTCGTCGCCCGCTTCCTCGGCGAACGCGATCGACTGGAGCAGCCCCTCGAGGGTGGCGGCAGAGATCCAGCCCGGCTCGAAGCGGGGCGCGCCAGGGACGAGCTCGTCCGTCCAGGGCTTCCAGGAGGCGAACGACGGGAACGTCACCCGGAGCTCCTCGACGAGCTCGGGGCGGACGTAGAGGCAGCCGGTCGAGTCCGGGCCGAGGAGCCACTTCTGCGCCGAGACGGTGTAGAAGTCGCAGCCGAGCGCGCCGACGTCGACGGGGATCGCTCCGGCAGCCTGCGCGCCGTCCAGGAGGACGGGGATGCCGCGGCCGGCGAGCTCCCGCACCGGGAACAGGTGGCCTGTGACCCAGCACACGTGCGAGAGCGCGATCAGGCGCGTGCGCGGGGTGATCTCCGCCTCGAGGGCCTCGAGCGCCGCCTCGGCCGGAAGGTTGCGGAGCCGCGCGAGGCGCACCCGCGAGCCCGAGACCCGCAGTGCCCCTTCGAGCCCCGGGTGCTCGAGGTCGGTGGTGAGAATCTCGTCCTCCGGGCCGAGGCGGAGGGCGTTGACGGCGATGTTGCAGCCGTCCGTCGTCGAGCCGGTGAGCGCGATCGAGCCTGCGGGCGCACCGATCACGCGCCCGAGCGCCTCGCGCAGCCGCGTGCGAAGCGCGTGCACCTCCTCGAAGAGGAGCTTGCCGGACCGGCCCTCCGCGAGGTCGCGCGCGAGCCGGCGCTGGATTGCCTCGACGGTCCGGCGCGGGAGCGGCCCGAACGTGCCGGCGTTCAGGTAGGCGTAGCGGTCGAGGACGGGAAGCTCTGCGCGGACGGCGCTCAGGTCCACGAGACCACCGCCTCGACGGGTGCATGGTCGGAGAGGAGGCGTGCGCCCGCCAAGCGGCGCTCGTCGGACCAGAGGGCAGGGCCCTCGACGAGGTCGAGGCCGCGGACGAGGATCTGGTCGATCCCCGGGAGCGGCGCCGAGAAGCCGGGCAGCCCCGCGCCCGGAACGTTCGTGTCGCCGAGGACTGCACAGGCGTCCTCTCCGGCGACGAGCTCGGCGACCTGCTCGAGCTCGGCCCGCGCGGCCGGCTCATCCCGCGTCGTGGCATGGAGGTTTGCGACGAGCAGCGTGCGCCCCTCGGCCGCGAGCCGCAGGAGCTGGCAGACGCGAAGCTCGCCGCGCCGGCTGATCGGCACGGCCCGGGGCGCGGAGGCCTCGAGTCGCGCGCTGACGAGGAGCGCGTTTGCCTGCCCGGTCAGGTGCGAGCGCACCCGCTTCGGGTCGAGGCGGTGGAGGCCGCCGGCGAGCGGGCCGAGCAGGGCGCGCTTCGTCGGCGCGCCGAAGGCGCGCATGCCGCTCCACGCGGCAAGGCGGGGGAAGCCCCAGAGCGGGACCTCTTGCAGGGCGACCACGTCGGGGTCACCCTCGGAGACGAGCCGGACCATGCGCTCGAGGTACACGCGACGGGAGGGCGGAGAGGTCCGGCCGTGGAAGAGATTCCAGGTGCACAGGAGGAGCCTCAGAGCCCGACTAGTCTACGGTCCGTGCGTGTCCTCCTCGTCGACCCTCCCGCCTTCACGCCGCCATACGACCACGAGCTCGCCTCGGCACTTGCGCGGCGCGGCGCCGAGGTGGAGCTCGTCACGTCCCGGTTCCGCTTCGGCACGGCCCCCGTGCCCGACGTGTACCGCCGCCGTGAGCTCTTCTACCCGCTCTCCTCGCGGCTCTTTCGCCGCTCGCCGCTCCGGCTTCCGCTCAAGGCGGCCGAGCACGCTGCCGGGCTCGTGCGCCTGCGTGGGCTCGCGGCCGACATCGTCCACGTGCAGTGGGCCCCTCTTCCCCAGCTCGACCTCCGGCTCCTGCCCTTTCACCGCCCGTCGGTCGTGACCGCCCACGACGTGCTCCCCCGCCGGACGGCCTCGAAGCCCGACCTCTGGCGGCGCCTCTACGAGCGCTTCGACCGGGTCGTCGCCCACTCCGAGCGCGGGCGGAAGCGCCTCGTCTCCGACGTCGGGGTCGACCCGGCTCGGATCCGCGTCATCCCGCACCCGGTCTTCCCCGGGACGCCGCGCTACGAGGACGACGGGCGGACGCTCCTCTTCCTGGGCGTCATCCGGCCGTACAAGCAGCTCGACCACGCCGTGTCGCTGGCCCACCAGGTCGGAGCCCGGCTTCTGGTCGTCGGCGACCCTGCGACGGACGTCGCGCCGTGGCGCGGCGAGCCGGGGATCGAATGGCGGCTCGGCTACGTCCCGGAGGCGGAGGTCGACCGCGCGCTCGCGGACACGACGGTCGCGCTCTTCCCGTACCGCGAGGAGATCGACCAGAGCGGCGCCCTCCTGCGTTGCCTCGGCGCGGGTGTGCCGGCCGTCGCGTACGACGTCGGCGGCCTCGGCGAGCTCCTGCGGCGGTTCGGGGCAGGAGAGGTCGTGCCGCCGGACGACCGGGCGAGCCTTGCCCGAGCCGTCCAGCGCCTCCTCACTGACCCGGCCGCGCTCGAGGCCGCCCGCGCGGGAGCGCGGCGGGCGGCGGCCGAGCTCACCTGGGACGCAGCGGCCGCCGCGCACCTCGCCCTGTACGAGGAGATCGTGCGCTGATGCTGTTCGGTCGCCGCCGCTTCGAGGACCTGGTCGAGCGCCAGCTTCGGCTCTTCCTGCAGGAGAACGCCGATCTTCTCCGCGAGGTCGAGGAAGCGCTGTCGGCGTACAACCGCGCGCCGGCAGACGAGGCCGAGGAGCGCTACGAGAAGTTCCTCGACCTGGTCGAGGCCGGCCGCGACGAGCTCGCGGAGCTCCGCGACACCTATGCGCGGACGCTCGACTCCGAGCAGGCGGAGGAGTACGAGGAGGAGTTCAACCGCCTCGTGCGCAAGCGCCTGCCGCGCTTCGGGCTCGAGATCGACTACTGACGCCGGGCCCGATTTGACACGGCGCCCGTCGGGAAATATCCTCGGGATGTCCGGCTGTAAGGTTAGCCTTACATCAGACCGTAGGAGCACCAGACGGAGGAGAGTCGTTGGGCGCAGCGGTACTGACCACGAGGGAAGGTCTCGAGGCCTCGCTCATCGTCGGCATCGTCCTCGCCTACCTCGCGAAGACGGACAACCGCGCGCGGTTCAAGGCGATCTGGGTTGGCACTGCCGCCGCCGTCCTCGTCTCGATCATCAGCGGGGCCGCGCTCTTCTTCACCGTCGGCGAGCTAACAGGCCAGCCGGAGCGGCTCTTCGAGGGCGCCGCGATGCTCTCGGCCGTCGCCGTCCTCACCTGGATGGTCTTCTGGATGCGGAAGCAGGCGAAGAACATCAAGGGCGAGCTCGAGGCCAGGCTCGCGAGCGCGATCGCGGCCGGCTCCGCGATCGGCCTCGCATCGGTCGTCTTCTTCGCCGTCCTCCGCGAGGGCTGGGAGACGGCGCTCTTCCTCTTCGCCATCTCCAAGAGCTCGAGCCCGGTCTCGACGTCGGTCGGCGCCGCCGCGGGCCTCGTCCTCTCGATCTCGCTTGGCGTCGCGCTCTACACGGGCTCGCGGCGCCTCAACCTCAGGCAGTTCTTTACCGCGACCGGGATCCTGCTCATCGTCTTCGCCGCCGGGCTCCTCGCGCACGCCGTGCACGAGTTCCAGGAGGCGGGAATCCTGCCGGGCACGATCGAGCACCTCTGGAACACGAACGGCATCGTCAGCGAGAACTCGAGCGTCGGGAAATTCCTGAAGACGCTCTTCGGCTACAACGGCGCGCCGTCGCTCCTCGAGGTCGGGGTCTGGTGGCTCTACCTCGTCGCCTCGCTCACGTTCTTCCTGCGGCCGCTCGTCCGGCCTCACCGGTCGGCTGCGGCCGAGGCGACGACCTAGCCCGGATCGTTCAGTAAGAGGGCTGACCGCGGGTTGGCGCGGCTGGATGGTTGTCCGCCTGAGCAGGGAGGATTTGGTTGTCGAGGCCTTTATC